>NZ_JBSQBN010000094.1:0-18688 GCF_053850585.1 Shewanella sp. A22 | reverse complement strand
TCCATGGCGGTCAGATGCTGGAGGTAGAGTAACGCAGGAGCTTGTTACCGAGGATCACTATTCGCTTCAATCATCTGCCTTGCCTACAGCACTTTGAACTCCCGCTGAAAGATCACATATTTAATAGCATTGGTATAATAAATAATCAAAATTGCTATTATCAAACTTGTATTTGGGACTTACTCGGTACTTCAAAAGCGAGTCTAATTGATCACATTTAGCAGGACAAAGATCTGTTTGATAATTGTTTATTGTCCCTTGTAGAAGTGATGGCAATTATTTGTGTAGCACTATTAACATGAATATATGACTTTTTATGTTCACCAACTTTATGATCTAGATTGCTGATAAAAAAGAATAATGGTTAATCAGTTGTTGGTGACATTTTTGATTTATATGGAGTATGTGTGCTGTTGTTTAGGTGGGTAAATACAACAAATTGCATTTAAGGTTAGAGATATCAATCAGCAACATTCATCAAATTTAGCATTAATAAGATCACACACAGCATTTAATGCCACTTCTGCGTCGGGACCTTCAGCGGTTACTGTCATCATTTTACCTATACCACTTTCAAGCATTAATAAGCCAAGTACACTTGCAGCACTGGCACTTTTGTCACCCTGAAGCAAGGTTATGCTAGCATCAAAATCAGCGGCTAAAATGGCGAGTTTTGTCGCCGCGCGTGCATGTAAACCTAATTTGTTTGAAATGGTCACTTGGCGTTCAAGTTTGATCATTGACACGATCCTATGCTCACTTAGTTATTAGTACCACTGATATTTAACTCCCTGTGACGAGCATTAACCGTGTGTTTACTACCTTGCCTAAATCGTTTTGCTAATTGATCTGCAATATATACTGAACGGTGCTGACCACCAGTACAACCAATTGCGATGGTAAGATAGCTACGATTATTACGTTCTAAATGTGGCATCCAAGTTTCAAATAGGTTTTCAATTTGCCAAATAAACTTATTAACTAATGGCTGACGCCCTAAAAACTCCTGTACGGGTTCGTCTAACCCCGTAAATGGGCGTAGTTCTATTTCCCAATGTGGGTTGGGTAAAAAGCGTACATCAAACATAAAGTCTGCTTCTGTTGGCATGCCGTGTTTAAAGCCAAAAGACTCAAAGTTAATCACTAACTCTTTATCAACACTGCCTAATAAAATTTGCCTAACTTGGTCGCTTAATTCGTAGATATTCAGTGCTGAAGTGTCGATGTAATGGTCTACAATTTTTGCTATCGGCTCAAGTAAACGCCCTTCGAGCTTGATCGCTTCTTGCAGTGAAATGTGATTTTTAGATAACGGATGTAATCGACGAGTTTCGCTGTAACGTTTAAGCAATACTTTGTCATTGGAATTTAAAAAGAAGCTGATAATTTCAGTGTCGTTCTCAAGTAGTGCTAATTGGTCTTGAAGTACTTTACCTTGTTCTGCAATATTGCGTACATCAACGCTAATGGCAACCAGATCATTACTGCCTTTGAGCTGAGCTAATAATGCGCCAATGAGAGGTAAAGGCAAATTATCTACACAATAATATCCTAGATCTTCCAATACTCTTAAGGCTACTGATTTTCCTGAGCCTGAACGTCCCGATACTATGACAAGTTTCATGCAGTAATAACCTGATAAAGTTCTGTTGCGTCGTGAGTTTTACGAAGCTGTTTCAATATTTGCTTATCACTGAGCTTTTGAGCCATGCTTGATAATGTGCTTAAGTGTTGCTGGCACTGATCTGCAGGCACTAATAAAGCAAATAAAATATCCACGGGCTGCTTATCGATAGCATCAAAGGCTATGGCTTCTTCACATTTAATAAATATTGCGATGGGGTGATCGATGGTCGTTAATCGGCCATGAGGTATCGCAATGCCATTTCCTATACCTGTGCTACCCATTTTCTCTCTCGCTAAAAGGCTTTCAAAAACCTCTTGCGAAGACAGGGTTGGGTACTGGGCAGCAACTAAATCGCTGATGAGTTCCAGTACTTTTTTCTTACTGCCCGGTGTGGCACAGGTAGTGCATTCCGGCTGCAGGATGGTACAAAGTTCCATCGTTAGTGTTTTGTATACTTCTCTTTGTGTTTAATTACCTGACGGTCGAGTTTATCGATCAGGGCGTCTATTGCAGCATACATGTCAGTATTTTCTGACATGGCAAAAATCTCAGTGCCACTTAGGGTGATTCTTGCTTCTGCTTTTTGTTGTAATTTTTCTACATTGAGCACAACGTGTACATTATTGATCTGATCTGAGTGTCGTTCAAGCTTTGAAAATTTACCATGAACGTATTCACGTAAAGATTCGGTGATGTCGATATGATGTCCAGATAGATTTATATGCATTAAAAATCCTCCATTACCCTGTAGGTTATAAACTCTTACGTTGGTTTGAGGGCGGTATGAGCATTGCTTCACGGTATTTTGCTATCGTACGACGAGCAACGTTGATACCCTGTTCAGCCAGAAGTTGAGCCATTTTACTGTCACTCAGTGGTTTTTTCTGGTTTTCCGCTGCTACCAGCTTTTTGATAAAAGCACGAATCGCGGTTGATGAGCACTCTCCACCATCGTCGGTACTGACATGGCTAGAGAAGAAGTATTTTAGTTCAAATAGGCCCCGCGGGGTATGCATATACTTTTGTGTTGTTACTCGTGAAATGGTTGATTCGTGCATTTCTACAGCTTCTGCAATATCATTTAATACCATAGGCTTCATGGCTTCTTCACCATATTCAAAAAAGCCTTGCTGAAATTTTACAATGCAGTTTGCCACTTTGAGTAAAGTCTCATTACGACTTTCTATACTTTTTATAAACCATTTAGCCTCTTGCAAGTGGCCACGTATAAATTGGCTGTCAGACGGATTTTTACTGCTTTTCGCCATTGCTGCATATTGCTGATTAACACCAATTTTTGGCATATTATCTGGATTTAATTCTACTACCCAACGGCCATTTTTTTTAAACACGGTGACATCAGGAATGACATACTCATCGTCGACGGCTGTAATGGATAATCCTGGGCGAGGATTGAGTGACTGGATTAGTGCTATGGCATCACGTAATTCATTTTCTTTTAACTTCGTTTTGCGCATTAACAATCTAAAGTCACGTCCAGCAATTAAGTCTAAATAGTCTTTAATTAATAGACGAGCATTATCAATATGGGGGGTGGTATTGGAAAATTGTGCCAATTGAATTAATAGGCATTCACTTAAGTCACGCGCTGCTACACCAACAGGATCAAAGTGTTGGATCCGTTTTAACACCGCTTCAACTTCGTCGAGTTCAACATTTTCATCCCCCATAGCTTCGAGGATATCCTCGGTATTTTGGGTTAAATAGCCTCGTTCATCAATCGCATCAATAATTGCGGTGGCAATGGCAAGATCGGTATCGGAAAACGGTGTGAGGTTTTTTTGCCATTCTAAATGTTCATAAAGACCCTCGGTGGTTTCACCTTGGAATGGCATGTCATCATCACGCATACTAGCGCTACCAGAACCTGACATAGGAGAAGCGGTATACACTTCATCCCATGTAGTATCCATTGCAAGATCATCCATTGTTTCTTTGGTCATGGACTCTGCTGTATCGACAGTAGAGGTGTCTTTTTCAATGTTGACGATGCTGTTGTCACTAAAGTCTGTATCTGCTTGATCTCGACTTTCTTTGGCTGTGTCCTTTGCATCAGAAAACTCATCTTCTATTTCAAGCAATGGGTTTGAGTCTAATGCTTGCTGGATTTCTTGCTGTAGCTCCAATGACGATAACTGCAGTAGGCGAATAGCCTGCTGCAGTTGGGGGGTCATGGTTAAGTGTTGACCCATTTTGAGTTGGAGTGACGCTTTCATTTACCGCTTATCCCTAGATGATTTTCATAAAATGACAATCTCGAAAAACTGTTATGGATTATCACGTACATCAATGACACTTATAGCTATTTAGATATCGTTCAACGAAATGAGTTAGATAGGTTAAAAAGCCACTAAAGTAACTATAGCTTGAATTGTTCACCTAAGTACACAGCGCGAACTTGCTGATTGCTTAATATCTCATCAGGTGTGCCTTCGGCGATTAAATTACCTTGGCTAACAATATAGGCCCGTTCACAAACATCGAGTGTTTCACGTACATTATGGTCGGTAATCAATACCCCCAGCCCACGGCTTTTAAGCTGTTGGATAATTTTTTTAATGTCGATAACCGATATTGGGTCGACACCAGCAAAGGGTTCGTCGAGCAAAATAAATTTGGGGTTGGCTGCTAATGCGCGTGCAATTTCAACTCGGCGTCGTTCACCACCCGATAACGACATACCTTGACTGTCTCGAATATGAGTAATATGAAACTCTTCCAATAAATGTTCGAGTTGTTCAATACGCTGGTCTGTGTTGAGTTCTTTACGAGTTTGCAACACAGCCATAATATTGTCATATACTGTCAGCTTGCGGAAAATACTGGCTTCTTGTGGTAAGTAACCAATCCCTTTGCGGGCGCGAAGGTGCATAGGGTCGGCGGTGAGGTCATCATTATCAATTAGGATCCGACCTTTATCGCTTTTGACTAACCCAACAACCATATAAAATGTGGTTGTTTTACCTGCGCCATTGGGGCCTAAAAGACCCACAATTTGGCCCGTTTTAACCGTTAAACTCACATCTTTTACAACTTGACGGGCTTTATAGCTTTTAGCTAGATTTTCAGCGGTTAAGGTTATTTGGGTCATTGTTTGATCTGCTTGTTTACTGGAATTTCTGGGAGCTTTTGTTTTGGTGCTGTTTCGTCTTGGAAATTCTCAGGTTGAATAATAGTGATTACGCGATCTTGGCCTTTGCCAGTACTTTCTGCAATCAGCTCTTGAGCATTGATGTTGTATTTAATTCGATTACCTGTAACTTGGCTACCGGATTGATCAAGTTTGGCATTACCGGTTAATGTGAGTGTGGTAGTGGCAAGATCATAGGTTATTTCGTCAGCGCTAGCGGTACCAATTTGACCATCGTCTAACTCTTGTGAAAATGTGGCTGGTTTTCCCGTGGCGATAAGCTTTTTACTTGTGCTATTTTCAGGGGTGAACGCTCGTAGTTGATCGGCATTGATAGTAATGCTGCCTTGCACAATTTTAACTGGACCATTAAAAACGATTTGGTTATTTTTAATGTCAGCAAATTGGCTCACCGCGGCAATTTTTAACTCTTGTTTAAGATCATCTTGTTTTGCCATTGCAGGCAAACTCAGCATGCAAAGAATGCCACTTAATAGTATGACGTTGGCGTGAGTATGGAGACGATTAATGTGGCTCATATATTCCTTCTACCTGGCTGAGTAGCGATAGTTTTTGCGAATTCAAGTCAGCATGTAAACCTAAACCTTGAATAATAAACCCTTTGCCTTTGATATACACCATCTCTTTTGAGGTGCCGATCATGGTGGTTAAATCCACTGTAACGGCTTGGGTACTCAGTGACTGCAGGGGTTCTTCTATATCAATGGCATCAATAATAACATTATTTTTTAAGATGACTTTGCTGGTATTTTTATTCAATTGCCCTTGGTCGGCACTTAGTTGCCACTGTGCTTTACCATTTTCAGGGTAGATGAGGTATATCGGTTTGGTAAAATGAGTAATGTCACTGGATGCATAATGTTCCATGTGTTCGGCACTGACTCTACTTGCGATGAAACCTTGTTGGTTAAATTCTGTGGTACGTAGGTCATCGGCAACAAAGTCGGGACGCTCAATACCGCGTATTTTTATAGAGTTCATTTCGCTACGTTTGACTTGTGCTTGCCAGTACAACATAAAAGCAAGCCCAAAAAAAGCAACAATACCTAGCGTGATCCTATTCATATACTCATACCATGAGCACTGGAAAATTTATCTTGGCTCAATAATAGTAAGTCTGTAAGTTCTCGTAGCGCCCCATGTCCACCATTTAATGTGGTTGTCATATGACAATGTTGTTTAACAAAAGGATGACCGTCTGCTACACATACCGCAAGCCCAACGGTTCTCATTACGGGTAAATCAACCATGTCATCGCCAATATAAGCGACTTCGTCGGCGTTAACATTATACAGAGATAGTAGTTGCTCAAAAGGCGAAAACTTATTATCAATACCTTGATAAATGTGCTTGATGCCTAGTGCTGTCATACGGTTTTCGACTATTTGTGATTTACGTCCGGTGATCACGGCAACATGAATGCCGCTAGTGAGAATAGAGCGGACTCCGTAGCCGTCACGGGTATGAAAGGCTTTTAGCTCTTCGCCAGCATTACTGAGATAAATACGTCCATCTGAAAATACTCCGTCAACATCACAGATTAACAGTTTAATTTTTTGAGCGCGTTGCCAAATATCATCGCTGATAGGGCCATAAAATCCTTGGTGAAACGAGGTTGATTCTGACATGGTTAAATCACTCCTGCTTTAACCATATCGAGCATGTTTAGTGCGCCGATCGGTTGGTGTTTTTCATTGACGACAATCAATCCGTTGATGCTTTTTTCATCCATAATTTGCAGTGCTTGTGCTGCTAAAATCCCAGCAGGACAGGTGACACAGTTTTGGGTCATCACCAGGGCAATTGATGTGGTTCTCAGATTGACGTCTGCATCAATGACTCGACGCAAATCACCATCAGTAAAAATCCCCACAAGTGTAGCGGCGCTATCTACGACTGCGGTCATACCGAGGCCTTTTTTAGAAATTTCATAAAGTGCGTCAGTAATACAGATATCATTATGGACGATAGGTAAATCATCACCTTGATGCATAACATCGTCTACTTTTAATAATAATTTCCGTCCAAGCGATCCACCTGGATGCGATAAGGCAAAATCATCGCGGGTAAAACCTTTTGCTTGTAATAAAGCAATGGCTAACGCATCCCCCATTGCTAATGTTGCTGTCGTACTTGAGGTTGGTGCCAATCCGAGTGGGCAGGCTTCTTCTTGTACTTGAATGCATAAATGGATTTTAGATAAGCGTGCCATATTAGAATCTGGTTTGCCTGTTATCGCAATAACGGGAACGCCCATTCGTTGTATTACTGGCATTAATGTGAGTATTTCGCTTGATTCACCAGAATTAGATATGGTAAGTACAATATCATTTTTTGCTAAGGCGCCTAAATCGCCATGGCTTGCTTCGCCGGGATGTACAAAAAATGCTGGGGTGCCAGTACTCGCAAACGTCGCAGAAATTTTATTGCCAATATGGCCCGACTTCCCCATTCCCATGACAATGACTTTGCCTTTGCATTGCAATATGAGTTCACATGCTTGGCCAAACTCAACCGAATCCACATATTGATACAAATTATCTAAAGCAGCTTTTTCAATATCAATGACTTTACGACCCCATTGACGAAATTGAGTTTGATTTACCATTCGAATCTCTCTTTTAGCTTAATTTTTACCTTTATGCTCCAATCTAATGAGATTGAAATACAACAAATTGGTACGCGATAAAGGTGATTAATAATAGTGCACCATGCCAACGAGTCAGTTGTTGCTTAGTTCCACTGGATAACACTAAAACGGCTAATGCTGCACTGGTGCCCAATACCATATAGAAGTCTCTGCCACTGGCTGAGGCATCAATTTCACCCGGTGCAATCAGTCCAGGTAACGCTAGTACGGCAAGAATGTTAAATAAGTTCGACCCAACAATATTCCCTATGACAAGGTCGTGTTCTTTTTTTATTACGCCTGCGATACAGGCTGCTAATTCGGGGAGGCTTGTTCCCACCGCGATAATGGTTAAGCCAATCACAAGATCTGACAACCCATAAAACTTTGCAATACCTACAGCGCCATCAACCATCCAACTGGCTGAAACGGGAAGTAATATAATACCGAAAACGAGCCAAATGATAGCATGAAAGGTTGGCACATTTTTAGGGATCTCTGATTCTAGTTCACTATCTAAGCTGTCGGGGGCTTTATCATGAGTCGCTTGCCAAATGAAATACCCCATTAATAGCAAAAGTACCACAAGAAGCATGATGCCCTCAGCTTGTGACAACACATTATCATGCAAGGTGTAACCCGCAAATACTGTGGCCGCTAACATAATAGGTATTTCACGTTTTAAGGTTTTGGAATCGACACTAATAGCACCTAATAATGCGGTTAATCCTAAAATTAAGGTAATGTTAGCAATATTTGAGCCCAACACGTTACCAATGGCTGTATCAGGCATACCATCCATTGAAGCGGTGGCGGCAACAAACATTTCAGGGGCAGAGCTACCCATTGCAACAATGGTGAGTCCAATTAGCATCGGGGGCAAACCTAAATTGCGCGCAAAAGCTGCGGCGCCATAAACAAATCTATCTGCACTCCAAACTAAAACAGCAAGGCCAACAACTAACATTAGGATATTAACTAGCATGAGATTCCGGTGGTGAACATAAATTGGTGAGCATTTTCGCTGGATTTTTATCAAATTGAAAGCATTGCACAGAAATTGTCCCCGTATTTATATCTGCTTACATGGATATAGTTGTCGCTTAATCGACAATTACAGTACAATTTGCGCTTCAACTTAATCCAAGGAAGGCCGTTATCTCCTCAACGCCGATGTCTGATATGAGTAAATCAAATAATAAACCTTTGGTCGAAGTTAATCATTTAGCTTTTAGCCATGGTTCCCGTGTGATCTATAAAGATATTTCTTTAACGATCCCCAAAGGTAAAGTTACAGCAATCATGGGGCCTAGTGGCATCGGTAAAACCACATTATTAAAATTGATTGGTGGACAACTTACTCCCAATAGCGGACAAGTGTTGTTTGACGGCCATGATGTACATAAGCTTAAGCGCAAAGATCTGTTTGAATTGCGTAAGCGTATGAGCATGTTGTTTCAAAGTGGTGCAATGTTTACAGACCTCAATGTTTTCGACAATGTCGCATTTGCGCTAAGAGAACATTCTGGGCTACCTGAAGAGATTATTCGCACAATTGTATTGATGAAGCTACAAGCCGTTGGACTTCGCGGTGCCGCGTATATGATGCCAAATGAGTTATCCGGAGGTATGCAACGTCGAGCCGCATTGGCGCGAGCAATTGCACTTGAACCTGAGATGGTGTTGTACGATGAACCCTTTGCTGGGCAAGATCCAATTTCAATGGGTATGTTGGTAAAACTTATTCGGGAGTTATCGGATTCGTTAAAACTTACATCTGTTGTCGTTTCTCATGATGTTGATGAAGTGTTGGGCATTGCTGATTATGTTTATGTTATAGCAGACAAGAAAGTTATTGCTCATGGTACACCGGAGCAATTACGTCAATCAGACAATCCACAATTGGTTCAGTTTATTCAAGGCGCGCCAGACGGCCCTGTGCCATTTCATTATCCTGCTGAAGATTATCAAGAGGAGCTACTTCGTGGGTGCAATTGATTATATTGCCGATATTGGCAAATATGCACTGAAAATAGTGTTGGGTTATGGTCGTGCGGGCATTATGTTGTGGCGTGCGATTGTACGTATCCCTAATATTCGCAAAGGCACGCCACTACTGATTAAACAGGTTTATGTACTTGGCGTGCGTTCGATGGTCATTATTTTAGTGTCGGGTTTATTTATTGGTATGGTGCTCGCGTTACAGGGATACAATATTCTGGTCGGTTTTGGTACCGAAGAAAGCTTAGGTCCGATGGTGGCGCTTAGTTTATTACGTGAACTTGGGCCTGTTGTTGCTGCCTTATTATTTGCGGGCAGAGCGGGGTCTGCGCTGACGGCTGAAATTGGTCTGATGAAATCGACTGAACAGCTGTCTAGCCTAGAGATGATGGCGATTGACCCGTTAAGGCAAATCATTGCACCACGTTTTTGGGCTGGTGTGATTAGTATGCCGTTACTGGCATTAATGTTTAGTTTAGTCGGTATTTTAGGTGGGCATTTAGTTGGTGTAGAGTGGAAAGGCATTGATAGTGGTGCGTTTTGGTCAATTCTTCAAGCATCAGTTGAGTGGCGACAAGATATTGTTAACTGTTTGATAAAAAGTGTTGTTTTTGGTGTGGTGGTGACATGGATTGCCTTGTATAGAGGTTATGAAGTCCAACCGAATCCAGAAGGTATTAGTCGTGCAACAACCTCAACGGTTGTGCAGGCCAGCCTAGCGGTTTTAGCGCTGGACTTTTTGCTTACAGCAATTATGTTCGGAAATTAAGATTTTTTCATTGTTTAGATTAATTTAAGTGGTTTAAGAGTATGTTGACACGGAAAATAGAATTATTGGTAGGCGTGTTTTTATTGTCAGGTTTGTTAGCATTTTGCGTATTAGTATTCAATGTTGCTAATGTTGAAGTGAAATCCAACGCTCAAACTTATACCCTGGTGGCTGAGTTTAATAATATTGGCGGCTTAAAAGTGCGTTCGCCTGTCAAAGTCGGCGGTGTCGTTGTTGGTCGTGTGACAGACATTACCCTTGATACCAAAAAACTTGTTCCTTTTGTGACGTTAACAATGGATAAACGTTATGATCAATTTCCTGAAACCAGCAGTTTAGCTATTTTAACTTCTGGCTTACTTGGAGAGCAATTTATTGGCCTTACGCCTGGCTTTATGGACGATGATATTTCAATGCTTGCTAATGGCGATAAAGTGCATGACACGCGTGGTGCACTGATTTTAGAAGATTTAATAGGTCAACTCTTATACAGCATGTCATCTAAAGATAAATAGGAACGCTATTATGAAAATGCTTTTTAATCGTGTTATTGCTTTATGCCTAGTTGCCAGTGTTGTTATCAGTCAAGGTGCTATAGCCGCTAATACTGAGGTGAATACCCATGATCCTTATGAAATGGTTAAGCAAGTCGCTAATATGACCTTCGATCGCTTTAAAACAGATAAAGAGCTCATTAATAGTGACTTAAGCTATTTGAAGGTAATTGTTCGTGAAGAACTTATGCCTTACGTCGATTACAAATATGCCGCTTATAAAGTTATGGGGCAGTATTTACGGGATACCACTGTTGACCAGCGTAATCGCTTTGTTGAGGCGTTTGAGGGGTATTTGATTGCAACTTATGCGCAAGCATTAACAGAATACACAGACCAGAAAGTTGCATTTGATCCGCCAATTGATTTTAGTGACGAAAAAATAGTTGAAGTGAATGTACAGATTATTGAAAAAGGTCGTCCTCCGATTAAAATTCAATTTAAAGCGCGTCGTTTGAAAGACAATACATGGAAGGCATTTGATTTAGTTGCAGAAGGTGTCAGCTTGTTAGCCTCTAAACAATCAGAAATTTCGAATTTAATCCGTCAGCAAGGTATTGAAGCTGTGATTACAATGTTGAATGATAAAACTCAACAGACCATAGACCGTCAACCTGTAAAAGAAGCTGCAGCGGCGTGATTACTTTTAACCAGCAAGATAAACGTTGCCTTGTTAGCGGTCGCTTAACTCAGGATGAGGTAAAACAATTATGGCCAAAACGCCATGAGTTGTTTACTGCATCTACTCAAGTGGTAGACTTATCGGCTTTAGAATATGTCGACAGTGCAGGTTTGGCATTGTTGTTAGCGCTAATCAACGTGCCTGTTTCTGGTAGCAAAGAAACAGGTGTGTTGCGTCAATTGGTTAATCCAAGTGAGCAGCTCAAAAAAATGAGTGATCTTTATGATTTAGACGCTTTTTTTAGCCCAACTTAGTATCGAATAGTAAAGGTAATTGATTTCATGGAATGCAACGTTATTGAACAGATTTTAACAGAGGCATTGTCGCTTACTGAAGCGCATGTGACCACTGATGGCAGTCACTACAAAGTAGTCGCTGTAGGCGAGTGTTTTGACGGCATGAGCCGTGTAAAACAACAACAAGCGATTTATGCCCCGTTGGCAGAGCAAATTGCCAATGGTGAATTGCATGCGTTAACCATTAAAACTTTTACGCCTACCCAGTGGAAGCGTGAAAAACTTTTCAACATGTAAGTACAGAGACTCACAGTGGATAAATTAACTATCAAAGCCAGTAAGCCTTTAGCTGGCGAAGTCGTGATCTCTGGTGCAAAAAATGCCGCATTGCCGATTTTAATGGCTGGCGTACTTGCCGAAACAGATTTTATTGTTTCAAATGTGCCTAATTTGCGTGATGTTATCACCAGTTGCGAATTACTACGCTGCTTAGGTGCAGAGGTTGAAGATTTAGGCGGAAGCCGTATTCGCATTTCAACCACCAATTTAAATGAATACTGTGCACCTTATGATTTAGTGAGAACAATGCGTGCCTCTATTCTTATTTTAGGCCCTTTGCTTGCACGTTATGGCACTGCCGATGTGTCATTACCTGGCGGTTGTGCTATTGGCGCTCGTCCCGTGAATCTGCATTTGCACGGTTTAGAGCTAATGGGTGCCAAGATAGAGGTAAAAGAAGGCTACATTAAAGCCCGTGTTGATGGCCGACTAAAAGGTGCACATATCTTTATGGATATGGTGAGCGTTGGTGCCACTGAAAACTTACTGATGGCAGCTGCATTAGCTGACGGCACAACCGTGATTGAAAATGCTGCTCGCGAGCCAGAAGTCACCGATTTAGCGCATTGCTTAATTGCGATGGGGGCAAAAATCACTGGTGTTGGTACAGCAACATTGAAGATTGAAGGTGTAGAGCGTTTAACGGGTTGTGAATACCGTGTGATGCCTGATCGGATTGAAACGGGTTCATTTCTTGTTGCAGCAGCAGTCACTCGCGGCAACATTCGCTGTGTATCTGCAGATCCAAGTGCATTAGAAGCTGTTTTATCTAAGCTTGAAGACGCTGGCGCGGAGATAACAACAGGTGAAGATTGGATTGAGCTTGATATGAAAGGCCAACGTCCAAAATCCGTTAACATTAAAACGGCCCCTTACCCAGCATTTCCGACAGACATGCAAGCGCAATTTTGTGTGTTAAATACTCTTGCAGAAGGTACGGGCCGTGTTACTGAGACGATTTTTGAAAATCGTTTTATGCATGTTCCTGAGCTAAACCGTATGGGAGCAAACATTGAACTGGAAGGTAATACTTGTATTATCCACGGTATTGAACGTTTAAATGGTGCACAAGTGATGGCAACAGACTTGCGTGCCTCTGCCAGTTTAGTTATTGCAGGTTTAATGGCCGATGGTATTACAACTGTCGATCGTATTTATCATTTAGACCGTGGTTACGAGCACATTGAAGCTAAGTTTCAGGGCTTGGGTGCGGAAGTTGTTCGAGTGAAATAACAACTGTTAATGATAGCCAATAAATTAAGCCATTCTAATGAATGGCTTTTTTGTGTTTAAGTTGGAAGGTTATTCTGAGATCGTGATTTTTTCAGCAATTATCACTGGGATCGTTTGTTGTTTACCTTCACGGATAATCGTCATGTTCACCTTAGTACCAGGTGTCGTTTCTGCAATTCTGTCCATTAACATTTCAACACCAGGTACGTCTTCGTCATTATATTGCGTTATAACATCTCTTGGTGATAAACGTGCTCGAGCTGCTGGTCCGTCAGGATCGATACCCGTAACCAGTACACCTTTTAGGTCTGGTAAGTTAAGTATTTGTGCCATTACGGGGTTGAGGGGTTCTCCAGAAATGCCTAACGCCCCGCGGATTACTCGACCATGCTTTATCAATTTATCCATAATACTGTGGGCCAGTTTTATCGGAATGGCAAAGCTAATCCCGTTTCCACCGTTATCGCCACCCACCTGAAATGCGGCAGTGTTGATCCCGATGAGTTCGCCACTGGTATCAATTAATGCGCCACCAGAATTGCCAGCATTAATGGCAGCATCAGTTTGTAGAAAGTCTAAATAACCTGAACTTAAGCCGTTTCGACCCGTTGCACTAATAATTCCTTGGGTAATGGTTTGGCCAATATTATAAGGATTGCCAATGGCCAATACCACATCACCCACTTGGGCTAGTTTATTTAGGTTAATTGGTACAATGGGTAAATTATCACCTTCAATTTTTAATACGGCCAAATCTGTTTCGGGATCGGAACCGACCACTTCAGCCGTAAATTTACGTCCATCTTGGAGCGCAATAACAATTTCATCAGCTTTTTTTATCACATGATAATTTGTTAGTACGTAGCCTTCTTTACTCATGATAACGCCAGAGCCTAGGCCTTGAAGTGAGCTGGTATTAAGTGGGTTACGTTGATCAATGCTTAAGCTGTAAATGTTTGCAACGGCTGGTGCGGCACGGCGTACTGCTTTTGCAAAAGATAATTCAGAGCCGATGTTGCTTACGTTCGTTAAGGTATGATTGAGTGAGGCGTTTTGAGTCAAGGAGGTTATGACTAAAATAATTGCCGCCATGATTAGACCAAATACCACAGCTTTAGTTATATAGATGGAAGTGTCTTTTAGATTCATGGCTTGAATGATTGTTTAAAAAAATGGCTATCATATTAACATAATGCAAAAAATTAAGCACCGACCAAAGATTTGCCGATGCTTAATTATTTAATTGATAGAACACATAATACGTTGAAAATGATTATCTACCGAATAGGCGATATTAACGTAATACAAGGTAAAGCAGATTATTGTCACGTAATATCTTAAGTGCGACGGAGTTTTTATTGTCTTTCAACATTTCTTTTAATGCTTTAAGACTAGACACTTTACTGCGGTTAAGCCCCACAATTAAATCTCCTTTTTGCAGACCGCTCATTGCTGCTGGTGAGCCTTGAGCAATTTCAGTGATCTCAATCCCTTTTTTACTGTCTTCTAACGTTGCACCTTGTAGCATTGGGTGAACATTACCTGCTTCAGCTTCTACTTTATCTGCTTCGCCTAAGGTTGCTTTAATGGTCTTTTTATCGCCGTCGCGAATAATTCCAAACTCGACTTCTGCACCCGCGCCCATGGTGGCAACTTTAGCACGTAGTTCTTGGAAGGTTTTTATGCTGCGGCCGTTAAGGCTGACAATAATATCACCAGCTTTAAGTCCTGCTTTATCTGCAGCGCTTTTTGGCATGACTTCATTTACAAAGCCGCCATGTTGAGTTTCTAAGCCGAAGGCTTTCGCGAGTTCATTATCAAGATCTCGTCCTGATACACCTAATACGCCTCGTCTGACTTCACCATGTTCGATGATTTGATCTACGAGGTTATGCACCATATTGGCTGGGATAGCAAAACCAATACCAACGTTCCCCCCATTAGGCGCAACAATAGCGGTATTTATGCCGATAAGCTCGCCTTTTAAATTTACCAAAGCGCCACCAGAGTTACCACTATTTATAGCTGCGTCGGTTTGAATAAAGTTTTCTAGCATTTCAATGCCTAAGCCGCTGCGGCCCAGTGCACTCACAATTCCTGATGTAACTGTTTGGCCAAGACCAAATGGGTTACCAATAGCGACCGCAAAATCACCGACACGGATTTCATCTGAATCTGTTTGTTTAATGGCAACTAAGTTGTCAGCTTCAATTTGAAGTAAGGCAATGTCAGATTCTTTATCAGCCCCAATGAGTTTAGCTTTGACTTCACGGCCATCATGTAAACCAATTTGAATGTCGTCAGCACCATTAATGACATGATTATTGGTAATTATGTAGCCTTTATCGGCATCAATAATTACCCCAGAACCTAGCCCTCTAAAAGGGCGCTCTTGAACTTGTTCTTGTGGTGCATTTGGCCCAAAGAAATAACGAAATACATCTGGGACACGTTGCTTGGAAACTTGGGTGCCAGAAACGGCTACTGATACAACTGCTGGGGTCGTCCGTTCTAGCATAGGGGCTAAGCTAGGAATTGACTGACCGTCAACAGCTTGTGGTATTGCCGCCTGAGAGATTGTGGGTGCAATGGATAATGTCGCAGCCAGTAGCGCTGCTGAAAGTAAGCTTAATTTGGTTTTCATCTATGGATAGCTCCTGTATACATTCAAGCGTGATAACATAAAATATGTGGCTTGACGGCATGATTTCAAAGTTAAATATCGTTAATCATTACGACTAATGTGCAACCATGAGCTCGTTTAATATACTCTTTAATGGCGGGTCAATCAGCAATGTTATAAGTCAGTAATAAGCCTATTTGGGTTAATCATTCAGAGTTATGGTATTTATGTTAGTTCCTTTTTTATTAACAAAGGTTAATTTGCTCCGCTGAAGCCATTACTCGAATCAGTTGTTTAATGTTATTATTCTTAGCAATTATTTGATGTAAGAGAGTCGTAGTCGTGTCGCAGTTAACCCCTTGGCAACATTATCAGCAAGACCTTACCCGAGAAGATTTTTCACATGATATCGCACAAGAGCAGGCTGTTAAGTCATTACAACGGGTCTACGATGAATTGATCGCCGCCGCGAAACCTACCTCGGGTATCAGTAAACTGTTTGCCGCTGTTGGAGTGAAACCAACTCAAGCTCCAGTAAAAGGTTTGTATCTATGGGGGGGCGTTGGGCGAGGTAAAACTTACCTAATGGACACTTTTTATGATGCGCTACCAAGTGAACGTAAATTACGAGCACATTTTCATCGTTTTATGCATCAAATCCATCATGATTTAGGTGAGCTAAAGGGAGTACAAGATCCCCTGTTAACAATTGCTAAGAAAATGGCATCACAATATCAAGTGATCTGTTTTGATGAGTTTTTTGTGTCCGATATTACCGACGCTATGCTGTTAGGCACCTTATTCCAAGCACTCTTTAAAGAAGGCGTGGCATTGGTTGCAACATCAAATATCATTCCTGATGAACTGTATAAAAACGGTTTGCAACGAGTGCGTTTTTTGCCGGCCATTGCGTTGATTAATCAACATTGTGAAATCTTAAATGTTGATTCAGGAATTGATTATCGGCTACGCACCTTAGAACAAGCCGAAATTTATCATTATCCACTCGATAAACAAGCAGACATCAATTTATTGCATTACTTCGATCAACTTGCCACGGAATCAGAAATACTGACGAAACCAATTGAAGTGGATGGACGTGAGATTCATATTCGTCAACAATCGCAAGGGGTATTGTTGATAAGCTTTCGCGACTTATGTGATGGACCTCGTTCACAGCGTGACTACATGGAGTTGGCTTGTCTTTATCATACAGTATTAGTCAGTGGCCTTGAACAAATGGGATCGCAACAAACGGGTGATGATATTGCTAGGCGTTTTTTAGCCATGGTCGATGAGTTTTATGAACGCAATGTGAAATTAATTATTTCAGCCCAAGTGGAATTAGCGCACATCTATACTGATGGTCAATTAAACTTTGAATTTAGACGCTGTCGCTCAAGATTGATTGAAATGCAATCGAGAGAATATTTAGCGTTAGAACATTTACCTTAAATATCACCTTGTATTTCGCTGAAAACCCCATAAATTTCGGTTCAACGGGCATGAAGTGATTTATTTAAAAATTTATTAAAAAGCAGGTGATCTTTGCAAATGCTTTGCGTATAATCTGCGACCTGCCCGCGTTAATCCGCCAATTTGGGCGGAAGTTATAAGCCAATATTCATGTTCGAAGGGGCAAGAATCGGTAATTTTGTGTTGATTGCAACCTGCAGTCAGCATGTGAGACAGAAAATTAACTTTGGGTTTTTGTAATAATGAAGACTTTTACTGCTACACCAGAAACTGTAACTCGTGACTGGTTTGTTGTTGACGCTGAAGGCAAAACTTTAGGTCGTATCGCAACTGAAATCGCAACTCGCTTACGTGGCAAGCATAAGCCAGAATACACTCCACACGTTGACACTGGTGATTATATCATCGTGATCAATGCTGAAAAAGTGACTGTAACTGGTAATAAAGCAGCCGGTAAGATCTACTACTCTCATTCAGGCTTCATTGGTGGCATTAAGCAAATCAGCTTTGAGAAGCTTCAAGCTCATAAGCCTGAAATGATCATCGAGAAAGCAGTTAAGGGTATGTTACCAAAAGGTCCTTTGGGCCGTGCTATGTTCCGTAAGCTTAAAGTTTACGCTGGCACAGAACATAACCATGCTGCACAACAACCACAAGTTCTTGATATCTAAACGGGAGGAGTAAGCAAATGTCTGCAACTCAGTACTACGGCACTGGCCGTCGCAAAACATCTACAGCTCGCGTTTTCGCTAAAGCAGGTAGTGGCAATATCGTTGTAAACCAACGTCCTTTGGATGTTTATTTTGGTCGTGAAACTGCTCGTATGGTTGTTCGTCAACCATTAGAATTAGTTGAAATGACAGAAAAATTAGACATCTATGTAACAGTTAAGGGCGGTGGTACTACTGGTCAAGCTGGTGCAATTCGTCACGGTATTACCCGTGCTCTATTGCAACTAGATGAAGCTTTACGTCCTACTCTACGTAGCGCTGGTTTTGTTACCCGTGATGCACGTAAAGTTGAACGTAAGAAAGTTGGTCTACGTAAAGCACGTCGTAAGCCACAGTTCTCTAAGCGTTAATTCGTTTTTTGGATTCAAAAAGCCCAGCTTATGCTGGGCTTTTTATTGCCTGAAATTTATGATTTATACCAATGCCATTAATGATGCGCTCAATCAGAGTCACTGAGATTTTTCAGTGTGAGGTGTATTGTTGAAAAATTGGTTGTTGCCTTTTAAATCGATGTAACACAGAAGTGGAATACCTGAGAGACTCCATTCTGGCGGGTTTCAAAGTCCTTTATGCTTCGTTAGATGCTTTCAAAATACGACTGCATGGTCTATTTTTT
>NZ_JBSQBN010000093.1:0-18763 GCF_053850585.1 Shewanella sp. A22 | reverse complement strand
CAAGGCACATTGATGTAGAAATGGTTGTTCCCTTTTAAATCGATGTAACACAGAAGTGGAATACCTGAGAGACTCCATTCTGGCGGGGTTCAAAGTCCTTTATGCTTCGTTAGATGCTTTCAAAATAGAATCACTATTCGCTTCAATCATCTGCCTTGCCTACAGCACTTTGAACTCCCGCTGAAAGATCACATATTTAATAGGATTGGTATTAGTCGGCGTTGAATTCGTCTTTGAAGTCATTTCTGGTAAGGTTTTTAGCCATTTAGAGCATGAGCGATTTCTGGTTGCTCTGTAGCACTAAGTACAAATAAAATGACAGCTAATGTAACAAGCCATATTATTAATGTGCTCAGATTTGAGGCTGTAGTTGGTGTGGTGACACGCAGGGTTCAATAAGTGAACAGGACCAGCAGAAGTGATAATAACAAAAAGAACTAAACGCCTTAACTTAAGGCACCTTGAGTTAAGATGAATCAGTTAAGACGTTTATTAAGCTGAGTTATTAGTAGCAATACATATTATTTAGTACTTGAATTAACTCTTTTACCTCGTCACTTTTTAATGAATAGAAAACAGTTTGAGCTTCTTTCCTAGTACAGACTAAATTGTCTTTACGAAGCCAAGCCAAATGTTGAGATAAAGCCGACTGACTTAAGCCCAATTTCTTATTCATTTCGCCTACACACATTTCACCTTCATTAAGTAGGTGACACAAAATAAACAGTCTACGTTCATTAGCTAATGCTTTTAGCAACACGACCGCATGATCTGCTTGCTGTTGCATTTTTTCTATATTCATCACGCGCTCTTTCTCCTCATCTAACCCCGCTCTAATATAGCGTTCCCTTACAAATAGAGTCGGGACATGAAGCACACTTTTTGGTAGATTGTTGTAAAAAATGAGACTTAGCTAAAAAAATCAAAGGAAACTCATGAAACACTATCAAAGAGCAACGCTGCTTGGTGCGGTATTTGCCGTTCTCACTGGTTGCCAAACAACCACATCCACTCAATCCAATACCGCCAGTTTAGCGATCAATAATTCAAATGATGCCCAAATTAGCCAGCAATTAGCCAAACAAGCTTTATCAACCAGTTTAAGTTTTGACATTGTTGAGTCGCTTACTGTGGAAGTCGGTCCTCGATTAGCAGGTACAGATAAAGACATTACCGCTGTTGATTGGGCAATGGAAAAACTATGGCTACTCGGATTTGATAGAGTATATAAAGAGTCAGTGCAAGTCCCTGCTTGGTCAAGAGGTTACGCCCATGCAAGTATTGTGTCTCCATATGAACAACCATTAGTCGTTACAGCATTAGGTGGCAGTGTTGCGACCCCTGTTAATGGTATACAAGCCTCTATTGTACGTTTTGACAGTTTAGAAGAACTGTCTAATGCATCACCTGGACGCATAGAAGGCAAGATTGTATTTATCGACCATAAAACAGAACGCCATATAACTGGTAAAGGTTATGGCGCAGCTGTTGGTGGCCGTTCTAGAGGTGCTATTGTGGCGGCAAAAAAAGGCGCCGTGGCAATCGTAATCCGTTCCATCGGTACCGATCACGACAGAATGGCTCATACCGGCATGATGCGCTACGAAGAAGGCACCCCTAAAATTCCTGCCGCAGCAATGTCGAATCCCGATGCAGATTTAATTAATGCTATGCTAAAACGCGATCCTAACATCACGTTATCATTAAATATGACATCAGAAAATCTTGGCATTGCCACCTCTTATAATGTGATAGCCGAAGTAACAGGTAGCAGCAAACCAGACGAAATCGTTCTTATTGGTGCTCATCTTGATTCATGGGATGAAGGTACCGGTGCGATTGATGATGGTGCCGGAGTCGCGATTGTGACTACTGCAGCCAAACTGATACAAGACTTACCACAAAAACCAGCTCGAACCATTCGTGTTGTACTATACGCAGCAGAAGAAGTTGGTTTGGTCGGAGGTAAAGCCTATGCAGCACAACATGCCGATGAGTTAGATAAACATTATATTGCTGCAGAATCCGATTTTGGCGCAGGCCCTGTTTATAGAATTGATTTTAACGTTAATCCAGCCACATTTGAGCAAGTAAAACAACAACACTCAGCAATGTCACTGAACGGGGTTGAATTAGGCAACAATCAAGCCTCAGGCGGCCCTGACGTATCAATATTACCGGCTTTAGGCGTACCAGTAGCATCGTTAAACCAAGATGGTACTGATTACTTTGATTATCACCATACGCCAAACGATACATTGGATAAAATTGATCCTAAAAAATTGGCACAAAGTGCAGCGGCTTATGTTCAATTTGCTTATATGATGGCGCAATCTGAAATTGAGTTAAGGCCTGTCACTAAGAAAAAAGATCAACACTAACCAGTGTTAACTCATTTAATTTCTAACTTAAAAACTAAAAAAGCCCTTATTTAAGGGCTTTTTTATTGGTCAGAAAAAACTGATTATTCTTATCGTAAAGACTGAAATTAAGCTATTTTTGTTCGTCACGTAAAAATACAGGCTCTGTTGCTGTCGATTGCGCTTCGCTGTAATAATAGCCTTCAAGATCAAATCGAGTTATTTGTGCAACGCTAGTCGGTTTAGTATCAATAATATAACGCGCCATTAACCCGCGGGCTTTTTTGGCATAAAAACTGATAACCTTAAATTGACCATTTTTATAATCTTTAAAAACAGGGGTAATTAACTGCCCTTTAAGCTGTTTTACCTTAACCGACTTAAAATATTCATTCGACGCTAAATTAACAATAATATCATCGCCCTGCTCTTTTAACGCCAAATTCACTTCATCAGTAATGGTGTCCCCCCAAAACGCATACAAATTACTGCCTTTTGGGTTACTTAATTTAGTGCCCATTTCTAAACGATAAGGTTGAATTAAATCCAGAGGTTTGAGCAAACCATAAAGACCTGACAAAATACGCAGGTGCTGTTGACTAGAAAGCATTTGTGACTCAGACAAATTATCAGCATCAAATCCGGTGTAAACATCACCTCTAAATGCGAAAATAGCTTGTTTGGCATTATCAAGGGTAAACGGTGGTTGCCAGTCAGCAAAACGGGCGGCATTTAGTCCCGCAATCTTATCACTCACCTTCATTAAACTCGCAATGTCCATAGGCGTTAATTCTCGACAAACATCAATCAAAGCTTGGCTGTATTTTAACAAAGGCGGCTGAGTAAAGTGATTGGTTATGGGAGGATTCTCAAAATCCAATGTTTTCGCAGGTGAAACTAAAACCAACATATGCTTGCTCCAGATAAAATCATACTTGCATAATACTGAACTGATATAAAAAAACCATGCTGTAATGGCATGGTTTTTTCGATTACCTTAATAGATAAAGATTATTTTTTAACTGGGTCTGCAGAATTAGGCCAAATTTTTTCTTCTAATTGGTCTGCTAGTTCAGGAAACTTGTTGGTATCAAATACCGGATCAATTCCAGCATCAATTTGTTCTCGGTAATCGTTAATCACTCTAATTGCTAGACCCGATAACAACACCAATGCCACAATATTAACTATGGCCATTAATCCCATTGACACATCAGCTAAATCCCAAACTAAACTGATTTTCGCTAAAGAGCCAAACATTACCATACCTAAAACAACTACACGAAATAATGGCAGCGCCTTCTTACTGTTGCCAGATAAAAACATCACATTAGTTTCGGCATAAGAATAATTGGCAATGATAGAGGTAAAACAAAAAAGTAAAATGGCAAAAGCAATGAATGCTCCCCCCCAGTCCCCCACATGACTCGTTAATGCGCTGATTGTTTTAGCAATACCATCTGAACTCGATGCCGCATCGCCAGATAATAAAATAATCGCCGCTGTAGCAGTACAAATAACAATTGTATCAACAAATACGCCCATCATTTGCACAAAACCTTGCGATGCAGGATGGTTAGGATTTGGAGATGCACTGGCCGCAACATTTGCCGCACTGCCCATGCCGGCTTCATTCGAGAATAACCCTCTGGCAATACCAGCTTGCATTGCTTGAGCCACACTATACGCGACACCACCAGCAGCGGCTTCTTGCCAACCAAAAGCACTATTTATCACTAGCATAAATATGTCGGGTAACTTTTCAATATTCATACCCACTACAACAAATGCGATGGCAATGTAAGCAACGGCCATCACTGGCACAATGAGCTCTGAAGCTTTAGCTACTTTTTTTAATCCGCCCACAATCACAAACGCACTGCAAATCACAATACCAATGCCAACATATACGGGCTCAAAGCCAAATACTTGAGTCATTGCACCGGTAATGGTGTTTGCTTGCACCGCATTAAACACCAAACCAAATGCTAGGATTAAAAATAATGAGAACAGTACTCCCATCCAGCGTTGACCTAGACCTTTTTCCATATAATAAGCCGGTCCACCACGGTACTGGCCATCGCCATCCTTAACCTTATAGACTTGGGCAAGCGTCGACTCAATCATTGCCGTGGCCATCCCAAGAACCGCGATTGCCCACATCCAAAAAACGGCTCCAGGTCCTGCGGTACCAATAGCCACGGCCACACCAGCCATGTTACCCGCACCTACACGTGCAGCCATGCTGGTACAAAAAACTTGAAATGATGACAAACCATGCTTACCCGGACGACGGCTAATAGCCAATACTTTAATACCATGAACAAAATGAGTGACTTGAATAAAACTAAGACGCACAGTAAAAAATAACCCCGCACCAACCAGCCCATAAACTAATAATTTGCCCCAAAGCAGGCTATTCATGAAATTAATAATCGTTTCTAACATTGCCATATTGTCTAATCTTCCCGGTTATAAGGTTATTTTTTTGTCTCAGGCGATTGCACTGAATATAAATCACATAAAGAACAGACCAAGCATTCCATGTGCAAGCTGTTATGTGTAAAAGGTAATATCAATAAAGTGTTTAATTAAGAACACCATTATAAAAGGTAATTATCATGAATTAATAGCTATTGATTACCAAGGACTTTGAACAATAAAGCCAAACTACTCAGCATAAACATCGGCCGAATAAATGAAACTTTGACACAAACATACAAAACACAAAAACAACAAGCGATCTTGATCACACTTTATCACTTCTATTGTTAATGCTCTATGTTAGAAAGTATTGAAAATCGTTATTAAATTTCAAGCAATTACCGACAAATCGACAATAAGTGCGATCTCAACGAAATGCAATTCGTCAGAAATTAGATAAAGGCCACATTATTGTAATAAAATTACAGATACAGTGTTCTCAAAGAAAGTTAATTAAATATTTTCACTTTTAATCGAGGTCACAATGACTAACTCAAATGAAATCACAGCGCTAAAAAAATACGTAAGAGCGACTAACTTCTTAGCAACATCGCAAATTTACCTAAAGCAGAACGTGCTTTATAAGCGTCCTTTGCAACATACTGATATCAAACCTCGTTTACTTGGTCACTGGGGAACCTGTCCTGGTATCAACTTTGTTTACGCAAACGTTAACCGTCTTATTGTTAAACATAAGCGTGAATTCATTTACCTTGTCGGCCCAGGCCATGGCTTCCCAGCAGTGCAAGCTAACTTATTTGTTGAAGGTTCATTAAGCCATTTTTATCCAGACACCATACCTTATACGGAAACGGGTATCGAAGATATCTGTAAAAAATTCTCAGCAGCTTACGGTTATCCATCACATGCTAACCCAGAAGCGCCAGGTCAAATTTTAGAAGGTGGTGAGCTTGGCTATTCACTTTCAGTCGCTTGGGGGTCTGTATTAGACAATCCAAACCTTATCGCAGCCTGCTTAATAGGTGACGGTGAAGCAGAAACAGGTCCATTAGCAGCTTCTTGGTATGCTAACCGTTTAGTCTCACCAGATAAAAACGGTGCTGTACTGCCAATTGTACATATTAACGGTTACAAAATTTCAGGACCGACTCGTATGGGTCGTATGAGTCATGAAGAACTCGATCTTGAATTCCGTGGTCTTGGTTATCATCCAATCATCGTTGATGATGAAATGGATACCGATATTTTTGAACAAATGACCGCTGCGATGGATTTGTCATATGAGATGATCAACGATATTCAACGTCGTGCTCGCTCTGGCGAAGATGTTGTCAAGCCACGCTGGCCAGTTATTCTAATGAGAACCGCAAAAGGTTGGACTGGTACAGCTGAATATGATGGTAAAAAACTTGAAGGTAACTGCGAATCTCACCAAGTTATTGTTAATAACTGTGCTAAAGATAAAGGTCACCTTGAAGCACTTGATAAATGGTTAGCTAGCTATAAGTTTGATGAGTTAGTGCAAACAACTGAAAGCGGTGAACTTGTATTTGATAAAGACATTTTATCATTAATGCCTCCGAAAGATTTATGTTGTGGCCGCCAGCGCTTAAGTTACGGTGGTGAAGTTGTTCGTGCTTTAGCAAATCCAGACCTAAGTAAACTGGGTTATGGCTCAGAAACGCCTCGTGGCCAACGTGGATTCTCAATGTTGAAAATGGGTGAGTGGATGCGTGATGCATTCAAACTAAACCGCGATCAGCGTAACCTGCGTATTTTCAGCCCAGACGAAACCTACTCTAACCAATTACAAGCTGTGTTTGAAGAAACGGATCGCGCATGGCAATGGCCAATTGAAAGCTGGGATCAAGATATGTCTCGCGATGGCCGCGTAATTGAATTGTTATCTGAAAACTTATTATTTGGTATGTTACACGGCTACACTGTAACAGGCCGTCATGGTATGTTCCCAACTTATGAGTCTTTCTCACAAGTAGTATCATCAATGGCGGACCAATACTGCAAATATGTCCATGCAAGCCAAGGCATCCACTTCCGCAAGCCTATCCCTGCATGTAACGTAGTATTGTCTTCACTATTAGAACGTCAAGATCACAACGGTTACTCTCACCAGAATCCATCTTTCTTGGGTGCGATGTTAGAAAAACATCCAGACATTATTTCTGCTTACTTACCTGCAGATGCTAACAGCACCTTGGTTTACACAGAACGTGCCTACGCAGACCGTGATAAACTTAACATCATCGTTGCTGGTAAGAAGTCATTACCACAATGGTTATCATTAGATGAAGCTCGTAAACAAACTAAAGATGGTGTAATGGTATGGGATTTCGCTTCTGACGAAAACCCAGATGTAGTTCTTGCAGGTTGTGGCGACTACGCAACACAAGAATGTATGGCATCGTTGGTATTGATCCGCGAGATATTACCAAGAGTACGTATTCGCTTTGTGAGCGTATCAGAACTGCATAGCAGCGGTTTAGGTAGTCTTAAGTTCCAAAGCAAGCCTTGGATGATGGATGAAGTCTTCACTGAAGATAAAGGCGTGGTATTCAACTATCATGGCTACCCAAACACCATCAAAAAGCTAGTATTTGATTATAAAGGTAACCGTCGTTTCCGTATTAAAGGTTATGAAGAAGAAGGTTCAACTACGACACCATTTGACATGGGCGTACGTAATGGGACTTCTCGCTACCATTTAGTTATCGACATGGCATACAAGTTGTTCCAACAAGGTGTGATTGATGAGACTCAGCATGTTGCTATCACTACAGATATGTTACAACGCTTGGTTGACCATAAAAACTACATTAAAGCAAACGGTGTAGATCCAGTCGAAATCGAAAACTGGGTATGGACTCGTTAATCTGAGCCTTTGCAGTCAACAAAAATACGCCTTTTAGGCGTATTTTTGTTTTAATAAGCTAAAAAAAACATATTAAAATCACTTTGCACTAATTTATTAACAACAAATATAACGTTAACAATTAACTTTCAATCAACAACAAATTAAAACATAAACATTAAGCACATGTTTTAATTGCAATTATTTAAAAATCATCACTTCTGTCACCATAATATTCTATTGACCATTACCAAAAATTAATCCTTTTTACTATGGAAAAACATCAAATTAGCGCCCATAATTGCGCCGCTGGCTAAAATACAAAGAAACACCACATTAAGTGTCAGTAATGCATGATCATAACAACTCCGTTACATGCATGTTTGGTGGAGTAAAATAACAATGGACTAATATATGATGAAGAACACATTAAAAGTAGTATTACTCACCTCTATGTTGCCTTTCGCTGCATCAGCTGCACAAGAATTAACACCTTGGTACGTTGGTGGTGGTTTAGGCGTTAATAACTATGAACCAAGTTGCGACCAAAAAACCATGAAAGTATGTGGTGAAGATGACCCATATGCTTGGGATGTATTTGGTGGTTACTTATTTAACGATTATTTCGGTATTGAATTAGGTTATCGCGACCTTGGCCGTGCTGAATGGACTGACTATTCAAACAAACGTAATGATGTTGGCACAAAAGGTGTCACATTAGGTTTGGTTGGTTTTTATCCACTTGCTGATAAGTGGAGTTTGTCTGCAGAAGCAGGTGCATTTAACTACCTTGTTTCTAACAAGAAAGAATATAACACTGAATATTACAGTGACAGCGGTATTGCACCATATATTGGTGCAGGTGTTGGCTATAACTTTACTGATAACCTAAAGTTGCAAGCTAAATACCGTCGCTACGAAAATCTCGACGAAGAAAAGTGGAATACTTTATCAATGGAAAGCAACTATTGGGGTCTTGAGCTAAGTTACCGCTTTGGTACTAGCACTCCAGCACCTGTTGTCGCTGCACCAATCGTTGCAGTAGCACCTGGCGATGCAGATAAAGATGGCGTGACAGATAATTTAGACAAATGTCCAAATACACCTATGACTCACAAAGTTGACGCTAATGGTTGTACTGTTTATGAAAACATCACAACAAAGCATGACTTAGGTGGCATTTTATTTGCTAACAATTCTGCTGAAATCCGTACTGGTTCATTTGCAGATATTGAAAAATTAGCAGATTTCTTAAATAAACATCCTCAGCACACAGTCTCTATCGAAGGCCACGCGTCTAACGTAGGTAAAGCTGAATACAACATGAAGCTTTCTGAGCGTCGTGCAGTAGCCGTTGCAATCTCACTTAACAAAAAGTATGGCATTAGCACTAGCCGTATCAGTTCTGTTGGTTATGGTGTAACTAAGCCGGTTATACAAGGTAGCTCAGCTGAAGCTAACCGTGTTAACCGTCGCATTGAAGCGGTTGTTACCGGTACAGAAAAACGTCCTGTAATGCGTTAATTGTCACAATAATATGCTCCATTTTAAAAGTCGCTGCTTGTCAGCGGCTTTTTTATTTTCAGAACAGACTAAACTGAGTACAATAGCGACTCACACTGACGTTGCAGTAATAGAATTGCAAGTATCCTACAATTTAGTTTACCCACTTTGTCTATTTAGCAACAATAATGATGTTAAACAAGCAAAAATAACGGGTGATTTCGTAATTTTTTTACAAATAAAGTTGGAATAATCCCTAAAATCGCTTCTAATAAAGGCATTGATCTATATTCATTGCTTACCGAGAGGAAATTTCCATGGCCAATATACTCGCGCAACTCAAATCATTCACTACCATCGTTGCTGATACCGGCGACATAGAGGCGATTAAGCGTTACCAGCCTGAAGATGCAACAACCAACCCATCACTCATTCTAAAAGCCTCACAAATCCCGGAATACGCTTTTCTTATAGAAAATGCAATTGAATGGGCCAAAACTCAAAGTCAAAGTCTTGAGCAACAAATTGAAGATGCTGGTGATAAACTTGCAGTAAATATTGGTGTAGAAATTTTAAAATTAGTGCCTGGCCGGATCTCTACAGAAGTCGACGCCCGATTATCATTTGATAAGCAACGCTCAATTGATAAAGCGCACAAGCTCATTAAGTTATACCAAGAAGCTGGCATTGATAAGTCACGTATTTTGATTAAATTAGCTTCAACTTGGGAAGGCATTTGTGCTGCCAAAGAACTAGAAAAAGATGGAATCAATTGCAACCTCACATTACTGTTTAGTTTTGCTCAAGCCAGAGCCTGTGCAGAAGCTGGCGTATATCTTATTTCACCATTTGTTGGTCGCATTTTAGATTGGTATAAAAAAGATACAGGTCAAGATTACACAGCACAGACCGATCCAGGTGTAGTTTCTGTAACTGAAATTTACAATTACTATAAGCAACATGGATACAACACCGTTGTAATGGGTGCAAGTTTCAGAAATATTGGTGAAATTATCGAACTGGCAGGTTGCGATCGCCTAACTATCGGCCCAGCATTATTAGAAGAATTAGCCAATACAGAGCTAGAAATCAGTCAAAAACTGATTCCAACCACATCAACAACTACCGCTCCCACTGCGCTAACAGAATCGCAATTCCGCTGGGCGTTTAACGAAGATCCAATGGCAGTTGATAAATTAGCTGAAGGGATCCGTAATTTTGCCATTGACCAAGGCAAATTAGAAGTGATGTTAACTGCAAAATTAAGCTAGTTGGAGGCTTTACTCGTGACGACACTGACTCAAAGCATGACTTGGAAGGCGATTCACACTCATTCAAGTCAACTACCTCATATGCGAGAATTATTTGCCAAAAACCCACAACGTTTTAAGCAAATGAGTGTTGCAGCTTGTGGTCTTTTTTTAGATTACTCTAAGAACCGCGTGAACGATGAAACACTTAAGTTGTTATTTTCTTTGGCTAGAGAAGCAAAGCTGAGTGACAAAATTACCGCAATGTTTAATGGTGATATGATTAACACCACTGAACACCGTTCGGTACTTCATACTGCATTACGCAGTAAAGCAGCACAGAAAATTGTTACAGAAGGAGTGAATATTGTTCCTGAAGTACAACAAACATTAGCTAAAATGGCTAAATTTGTTAATGCTGTTCAATCTGGCGAGTGGAAAGGCTATACCGGTAAAGCGATCACAGATATTGTGAGTATTGGCATTGGAGGCTCATTTCTTGGACCAAAAATTGTTTCACAGGCACTGAGGCCATATTGGCAAAAAGGACTTAATTGTCATTTTGTTGCCAACGTTGATGCAACCTCCATTTGTGAGAAATTGAAAAACCTCAATGCAGAAACCACATTATTTGTAATGTCGTCAAAATCATTCAGTACCCAAGAAACATTAACAAATACCCTTAGCGCTAAAGAGTGGTTTTTAGGACAAGGAGCAAGCCAACAAGATGTGGCTAAACACTTTGTTGCAGTGACTTCAAATGTTACCAAGGCAACAGAGTTTGGTATGGACGCTAACAACATTTTTCCGATGTGGGATTGGGTTGGTGGACGTTACTCATTATGGTCGGCCATTGGTTTGCCTATCGCACTATTAGTAGGTATGGATAACTTTAACGCCTTGCTTGATGGCGCTCATCAAATGGATCAGCATTTTTTAAATGCGCCATTAGAGCAAAACATGCCAGTGATAATGGCGATGCTATCGGTGTTATATGGTAATTTTCATGGTGCACAATCCCATGTCATTTTAACTTACGACCATTACCTTCGTGGATTACCCGCTTATTTCCAACAACTTGACATGGAAAGTAATGGGAAATCAGTGACACTTGATGGCACCGATATCGATTACAGTACTGGCCCAGTCATTTGGGGCGGTGAAGGCACTAATGGTCAACATGCATACCACCAGCTACTTCATCAAGGTACTGCGTTAATTCCTGCTGACTTTATCATGCCATTGCAAAGCCATAACCCGCTCGGTAAACACCATGATCAACTTGCATCAAACTGCTTTGGGCAAACCCAAGCATTAATGCAAGGCCGAACTTATGATGAAGCACTGGCAGAGTTAGGCAACAGCAATCTGGATGAACAAGAAAAATACCTTATCGCTAAGCATAAGGTCATGCCAGGTAATAAGCCTAGCAACACCTTATTAATGGACAAGTTAACGCCAACAACATTAGGTGCGTTAGTGGCGCTATATGAGCACAGAACTTTTGTTCAGGGTGCGATTTGGCAAATAAACTCATTTGATCAATGGGGCGTTGAGCTAGGTAAGCAGTTAGGCAATGATGTATTAGAACGTATTGGTGCAAAAGACGAAGCCACACAATTAGACTCATCAAGTAATGCATTAATCAATTTGTATCGTCAGGGACGTCTATAACAACTCCCCTTACAGTATTGTTCAACCAAACACCCTTAGCTCTGTTAAGGGTGTTTTTTTCAACATGCACAGCAAAAAATCGCCTTTAATACCAATATAATTCATCGTTCCGTGATTATTTAGTAACACAAATGAAACACAAGTGTTGCACCCTATAGTTGAAATATGATACTTATTTGTGCAGAGACATCATAATAACAAGGGAGGTTACCATGGATCGATTAGACTATGGTGGTGCGCTAGACGAAGTTGTTGAAAGACCAAGCCGCTCAAAAAGCTCTTCAAAAAAACGCAAATGGCGTGAAATTGAAGCCATTAAGGACAAGCAGCGTTTACTCAAGGAACTACAAGATATCGATGATTCATTCGATTTTGACATGAGTACATTAGTTCTGTAATAAACTTAGCAAACATTAATTGCAGTGAGTTTCAGAGAAAAAGAGCGCATTTAGCGCTCTTTTTGTTGTGAGTAACATTTTGCACTCAACAAGTGCATTGGCTAAACAGACTTATCAACTTTTTCTATATAGGCACGCAACTCTTCAAACATCGATTTATCGTTATCATTAAATAGCGGATCTTCAATTAAACGCTTTTGACATAACACTGACACTTTTTTCCAATCATTCTCATCTAAAGTACTTTCAAACAGGGGGAAAACCTCCCGCTCTTCATACTGCATATGCAATTGTTGTAGCTGAATATATTCATGTAAATCGTTTATTAGCTTCTCGCGAGAAATAACCACATCCGATAAAATCATATTCAAGCTATATACTAGTGCACCGGATGCTTCTGCTAAACGATGATGCTCATTGAATAATTGGCCACAATTAGCCAGACCCATTTTATTACTATAGTAATCAAAAATGGTATCTTCTAATGGATGATGACTATGCTCTGCATAATTTTGCATGTACTCAACAATATCTCTGACAAGATTAAAATTAACTCCGTTCCCTTCAGACAATCGAGTCAATTTATTTGAAAGAATATTCAACAAAATGGCAATATGTTTATGATCGCGCATTAAACGTTGCAACATAACCTTCTCCCGTCATTTTTTACCAGACACTAATGTATAAATAATAGCCAAAAATAGCTCTTTTACTAATCTACACTGGGATAAGCATAATGAGGTATGACCAAGATCATAATATTGGAATATAAAAAACACCTAATACCAAAATCGCTAATATTAGGTGCTAATATTTAGAGCTAAGTACTTATTTTAAAACCATAAACATATGAGCTTTAAGCTGTTCAAAATCAGCGGCTAATTCTGCTGATAAAATCAATTTATGTGCAACCACCTCCAATTCTGGAGGCAGCGGCAAGCTAATTGCTAACTCACGGTCTACCACATCTTTAAACTTAGCAGGGTGCGCAGTACCAAGAAATACCCCCGTTTCGCTACCAGTGAGTCCAAGAGTCAATGCGTGGGCAGCAATCGCAGCATGGGGCTCTGACTGATAACCAACTTGATAAAGCTGTGCTAAAGCGGCTCCTGTATCTGATTCAGACAACGCCACGCCCGTCACTAACGAAAGTGGCCAGCCCATTTGAGCACAAATAGCTTCAACACGAGGCCAATTGCTTGGCTCTGACACATCCATAGCATTGGACATGGTTGCCACCGTTTTATGCGGTTGCCACTCTCCATCAGTGAGATAACGCGGTACGGTATCATTACTATTGGTTGCTGCAATAAATCTTTTGATTGGTAACCCCATCGCTTTAGCAAATAAACCTGCAGTTAAGTTACCAAAGTTACCACTGGGCACAGACACTACAATGTCATCATGTCCAGCGAGTTTTGCTTGTGCAACCGCTTCAAAGTAATAGCATATCTGTGCCAGCAAACGGCTTATATTAATTGAATTAGCTGAATTTAGCGCTAAACCATCACGCACATCGCTATTATCAAAAGCTTGTTTTACAAGATGCTGACAAGCATCAAAATCAGATGTTACCGCCACGGTATGAATATTCTTCCCCAAGGTCGTAAACATTTTTTCTTGGAGTTCACTTATTTTACCTTTTGGATATAGCACCATCACATTAACGTTATCTAAACCATAAAATGCATCTGCTACAGCAGCACCTGTATCACCAGATGTTGCGGTTAAAATAGTCAGTTTTTTATCGCCAGCAAGTAAATTGACGCATTGCGCCATAAAGCGAGCCCCAAAGTCTTTAAACGCTAATGTAGGACCATGAAAAAGCTCTAAACAGGCACGTTTATCATCAACTTTGACTAAGGGCACATCAAAGGTGAACGCCTTATCAACAAGCTTATCGACACTTTCTTGGCCTAGTTCATCGGCTAACCAAGCCCCCAGTACTTTTTTACTCCGCTCCGCAAAAGGAAGTGCAAGTAATGCATCAACATCGCCTAATACTGGAATTGATTTGGGGAAAAATAGTCCTCTATCTTTGCCTAATCCCAATTGAACAGCTTGACTGAAGTTCACTATCTGCGACGGGTGTTTTAAATTATATAATTCCATTACAACTGCCTTTTAAATTTCAAAAATAATGCGAAAGAGTGAGTGCTATACACAACGGGTGCCGAGTTGATCTAGTTTACAAATATGAGCAAAGCCACCTTGTTCAGAAATATAATGTTCCATTAACCAATTTTTGGCCGTTTCGGCTGTGGCTAAATTGTCTGTCACACTAAATAGTGTTGGACCGCTTCCCGAGATTCCCGTCGTTAGCATACCCAATTTAGCTAACGCAGAACGGGCATCGGTATATCCAGGTATCGCCGATGCGCGGTAGGGCTCAGCCAATACATCTTTTAGCATTTCAATCGCGAGTTCTGCATCTTGCTGATAACTAGCATGAACAAATGCACTTAAGTAGCGACCAAAGTCAATGGCAACCGATTTATCGTACTGTTGAGGCAGTAATTCACGCATTGTGGCTGTTGATAATGAAATACCAGGGTAAGCTATCACCCAATACCAATTGTCAAAACTAGGGATGGTGGCACATGCTTTGTTACTTGAGTTGAGCATTAATTGCATCCCACCTAAATAACATGGCGCCACATTGTCATAATGCACACTACCCGATATCTTTCCCTCAAATTCCCCCATCAACCCTAACAAGGCTTGCTGGTCAAACGGCTGTCCAAAATGCTCATTTAATGCATATAACGCTGCAACAACAGAGCTGGCACTCGAACCTAAGCCACTGCCAACTGGAAGATTTTTTTCAAGGCAAATTTTAATGCCATCTTGTCTTTGTAATTTATCTAAAAAGAACTCTGCACATTGATAAACAATATTATCTTTGCCATTGAGAGGTAACTTATGCGCCCACGCCCCCTGTTGGCTATATTCAATACCGCGGTCAGCGGCACTGATCATCACTTTATCGCCTAACAATGAACCGTCTATTGGCGCCAAAGCTGCACCTAACAAATCAAAACCAACACCCACATTTCCCATTGACGCCGGAGCATACACTATAAGCATTTCTTGGCTTACCGCTAACGTTTGATTCATAGCCCAACCTCACGAGTCCAATTTAAGGTCCTTAATACATCAGCAAAGGCCCCCGCAGCAGTGACATCGGTACCTGCACCATAACCTCTTAATACAAAAGGAATTGGCTGATAATAGCGGCTATAAAATGCCAATGCATTTTCACCACCTTTAACGCTGTATAATGGATCGGTTGCATCAACCTCAATAATTCTGACATGGCATTGCCCAGCTTCAATCTGACCGACATAACGCAAAACTTTCCCTTCAGCTTTTGCTGCTGCGACTCGAGATGAAATAGCGGCGTCTAATGATGGAAGATTCTCCATAAACTGATTAACGTCACCTGAGTCATCAAAACCAACGGGTAATACCGACTCCACATTAATGTCGCTTAACTCCAATGGTAGACCCACTTCCCGAGCTAAAATTAACACCTTACGTGCCACGTCCATACCGCTTAAGTCATCACGAGGGTCAGGCTCTGTGAAGCACTTTTCACGTGCAATTGCAGTGGCTTGCGATAAACTCATGCCTTCATCTAACATACCAAAAATATACGATAACGACCCAGATAAAATACCATTAAACTTATGTAACTTGTCACCGGCATACATCAGTTTTTTAAGGTTGTCGATAACAGGCAAACCCGCTCCGACAGTCGTTTCGTATAAAAATTGGCGACGCTGAGTTAATGCCGTTTTGCGTAATGCTTGATAATAAGCATAATCGCGAGTGTTCGACTTTTTATTGGGTGTCACAACATGAAAACCAGCATTCATCACATCAAGATAACGGTCTGAAACTAACTCGCTTGAAGTACAATCTACCAGTACAGGGTTAAGTAATTGCTGATCTTGTCCCCACTCAAGCAGTTTTGCTAAATCATATGCTTGCCCATTTTCAGACAATAGCGCCGGCCAATCGTTAAGTTCAATACCGTCACTGTTTAGCAGCATTTGACGAGAGTTTGCGATACCACAAACACGAATACTAATGTGTTGCTCTTTTAACATCGCGCTTTGCTGTTTAATTTGATCTAACAATCCGGCACCAACATTACCACTGCCGACTAAAAATACGTCCAGATACTGTTGCACATCAAAAAATGCTTGATGACATGCACCAATGGCATGCTTGGTTTTTTTCTGTTGAATAACGGTAGAGATTGATCGCTCAGAAGACCCTTGCGCAATAGCAACAATATTAACACTCGCTTGAGCTAACGCACTGAAAAACTTAGCGGCTACACCTTTATGAGTTTTCATGCCATCACCAATCAATGACACTATTGACAAGTCTTGACGTAATTCAATCGGTTCAAGTAGTTCGCTTTTTATTTCAAGTTCAAACTCTTGTTCTAGTGCCCATTTAGCTTTATTCGCCTCAGAGGTGGCAACACAAAAACTGATACTGTATTCAGAGGAGCTTTGAGTAATAAGAGAAACAGAAATACCACTGCGCGATATAGCAGCCAATGTACGACTTGCCATACCGACCATGCCTTTCATTCCAGGGCCAGAGACATTGAACATGGTTTGATTGTCAAGGTTCGAAATAGCCTTCACTTGTAAACCCGTTTGGTCATCATCATTAGAGACCAACGTACCTGGAGCTGATGGATTAAAACTGTTTTTGATGTAGCAAGGAATGTGATATTGAGCAATAGGTGCAATCGTTTTTGGATGCAATACTTTGGCACCAAAATAAGATAGCTCCATCGCTTCTTGATAACTTAACTGTGACAACAATTTAGCGTCGGCCACAACACGAGGATCGGTATTGTAAACACCATCAACATCAGTCCAGATTTCACAACTAGATGCATCTAAACAAGCCGCTAAAACCGCTGCAGAATAGTCAGAACCATTGCGACCTAAGGTCACCACTTTTCCAAGAGCATCTGCAGCCGTAAAACCTGGCATCACCCAAACTCGGTGCTGTTCAAGTGGCAATAATGCAAAACGAGGTTTACTCACCGCAATATCGACTACCGACTCTAACGGTTGGCCATGGGCTAAAAACAAGGTGACGGGGTCTAGTTGCGCGGAAGTAATGTTCTTTGCGAGCATCACTTGTTCCATTAATGCTGCAGATAAACGCTCACCTGTTACCACTATTTCAGCGCGCACACTATCAGGGCATTCACCCAATAGCTTAATTCCATAAAGCTTATCTTTCCAAACCTGCATTTGAGAGTCTAACTTTTCAACCAACAAGGTGTGTTGATGGTTTGCAATGAGCGATACCGCAGCATCTGCAAACAACCCAGTATAAACCGCATTGATATGGTCTAACACAGGTTGGTAATCTTGTTGATTAACAGCAATATCAACCATTTCTAATAGTGCATTGGTGACAGTAGCTGGAGCTGAAAGTACCGTAGCGATTGACTCTGCAGCTGATGAATCGGCAATAATATCTGCAGCCATCGAAAAACGAGACCAATTCGCCAGCGAGGTTCCGCCAAATTTCATTACTTTCATCTACTTCTCCCTGTCATCATCTTAATAACGACATTAAATTAATATAACTTGAATTAGAAACAAAAAAGCCCGCTTCTATTGTGGGAAGCGGGCTTTTTTTGCAAATCTTTTAGGGTGTAATCAGCCCGCCCCCACTATGGTAATAGTGGTGGTTGTAATGGTTGTAATTACAACGAGCAAGAGGGTTAACATTTGATGATTCTCTTCGTTTTATAAAATGTTGACTGTCGATAATATTTAATAAGATTAAATAGCTGATCCACGTTGGCTAACAGAATTGCTTTTTTAGACCAATGTTGTCAACCCCTCATTACAGTTTATTTGCTAATTATTTTAGTCGCTAAGTTGATTTTTATATCATTAAGACATTCAAAGTAAATTAACACAGTCACTAAAAACACGATAATCTTACGTTAACGGCAACATCACCTTTAAGCCTAAAAAAATAAACCCTCTAAATACAATTACATAAATGTATTAATGTTGAGCGATTCAATCATCCCTAGTCAATAGCCTTGGATGAAGAGTTAACACCATAATTATTTTCATGGGTAGTGTTATACCAATCCCATTAAATATCTGGTCAGTTCAGAGTCTCTCAGGTTTTTCAATTCAAGGCACATTGATGTAGAAATGGTTGTTCCCTTTTAAATCGATGTAACACAGAAGTGGAATACCTGAG
>NZ_JBSQBN010000092.1:0-19265 GCF_053850585.1 Shewanella sp. A22 | reverse complement strand
GTCTCTCAGGTATTCCACTTCTGTGTTACATCGATTTAAAAGGGAACAACCATTTCTACATCAATGTGCCTTGAATTGAAAAAACTGAGAGACTCTGAACTGACCAGATATTTAATGAGATTGGTATTATTTAAAAACAACACTAAGTATGACGGAGATAAAGCGCATTACTTTAATCGAACGGGATAGAGTATTTACAATTAGGGACAGCTGAGTTGGTTGGTGGGAGTGTAGAAATAAAAAAAACCGGCCTAAGCCGGTTTTTTGATTCTTAAATTCAAAAATTAAGCTGCAATAGCTTTGATTTTTGCGTTTAAGCGTGCCTTCTGACGAGCGGCTTTATTCTTATGAATAAGACCTTTAGTCGCCATACGGTCAACAATTGGTTGTGCAGTAGCGAATGCTTCTGTAGCCGCTTTATGGTCACCGCTTTTGATAGCAGCGATAACTTTTTTAACGTATGTACGTAACATTGAGCGACGGCTAGCGTTATGCTGACGACGCTTTTCAGACTGAAGCGCGCGCTTCTTTGCAGACTTGCTATTAGCCAAGGTGCAACTCCTAAAAACTGGATTTGATACTTTTAAAGGCCGAGGAATATGCCTGCTTTTTGTCGTCTTGTCAACGATTACGATTGAATATTTATCATAAAGATAAATTAATCCAACCTAGCATGCCTATCTTCAACCCAACTCGTGTAATATGTGGCGCAATTCTACCAGCTCTTGTGTCTGTGTGACAGAGCTATAGTCGAATATTTATTATAAATCCCATTAATTTCTTTGACGTGACTGAGTGTCTGGGGGCTGTTTGAGCAAAAAATTATTTAAATCAGGTCTGATTGTAAGTGTTATGACGCTGATTTCGCGAGTGTTAGGCTTAATTCGTGATGTAGTAATTGCAAATTTAATGGGTGCAGGAAGTAGTGCAGATGTATTTTTCTTTGCCAATAAAATCCCTAATTTTTTAAGACGCCTGTTTGCGGAAGGTGCATTTGCACAAGCTTTTGTGCCTGTGTTGACCGAATATCAAGAAAAAATGACGCCAGAGGATACCCGAGAGTTAATCAGTAAGGTAGCTGGGACCTTGGGTCTATTGGTGACTATCGTTACATTATTTGGTGTTATTTGTTCACCTGTTCTTGCGGCACTTTTTGGGGGCGGTTGGTTTATTGACTGGTTAAATGATGGCCCAAATGCCGAAAAGTTTGAACTGGCATCACTAATGCTCAAAATTACTTTTCCTTATCTTTGGTTTATTACTTTTACCGCGCTTGCTGGTTCAATTTTAAATACCCGTGGACGTTTTGCTGTATCAGCATTTACGCCAGTATTTCTAAATGTGGCCATTATAGCCGTTGCATTGTGGTATGCACATACCTTAGAAAACCCTGAGATTGGTTTAGCGTGGGGGGTATTTGCTGGTGGGTTAATACAGTTTCTATTTCAAATTCCATTCTTAATCCGTGAAAAAGCACTGGTTAGGCCTTCCTGGGGATGGAATCATCCTGGTGTGGTAAAAATTAGAACGTTAATGATCCCCGCTTTATTTGGGGTATCAGTTTCACAAATTAATTTATTGTTTGATACGTTCATAGCGAGTTTTTTAATGACGGGGTCAATTAGTTGGCTTTATTACTCCGATCGCTTACTTGAGTTTCCTTTGGGCTTATTTGGCATTGCTATTGCGACCGTTATTTTGCCAGCACTATCGCAAAAGCATGTAAATGCACAGGGTAGTGGGTTTAATCAGACGATGGATTGGGGGGTTAAAGCCATCTTACTCTTGGGTACTCCAGCAATGTTAGGCCTAATTGTTTTAGCTAAACCGATGTTAATGGTGTTATTTATGCGCGGCGCATTTAGCCTAAATGACGTTGATATGGCTTCATATAGCTTGGTAGCTTACGGTTGTGGCCTGCTGAGCTTTATGATGATTAAAGTCTTAGCTCCGGGGTACTATTCGCGACAAGATACTAAAACACCTGTTAAGTACGGCATTATTGCGATGGTGAGTAATATGGTATTTAACCTACTTTTTGCCATCCCTTTTGGTTACGTTGGGCTAGCTATCGCTACGTCAATGTCTGCTTTGTTAAATGCGAGCTTGTTATATAATGGATTACATAAAGCGGGTGTTTATCAAATGAGTCGACAGACTTTATTCTTTTTTGCAAAAGTCATTATTTCGACAGCAATAATGGTCGCCATTATCGTGTTTTTTATGCCACAACAAACTATATGGCTTGAATGGAATACCGTTGAACGTATGGTTATGTTGATTGAACTTATTGTTGGCGGGGCGGTTATTTATTTACTGAGTTTACTTGCCTTAGGTGTTCGGCCTTGGAAAATTAAACGTCAGAGTAATTCCCCTACATAAATGGGTAAGTGTATATTGATGGGTTATCTTAAATCCTGTGTAATAATCTGAGGTTGAAACTCGCATCTAACATTGGTTTGGGTATATAATCTGCCGATTTACAATTGGCAGTTATTGAGTGCAATGGAATTAATCCGCGGTATACACAATATTTTACCTTCCCACCATGGTTGTGTGTTGACTATCGGGAATTTTGACGGTGTCCATCGTGGTCATGCGCAAGTGATAAGCAATTTAGTTAATAAAGCGCATCATTTTCAGTTGCCTGCGATGCTTATGACGTTTGAACCTCAGCCGCAAGAGCGTTTCCGTGGTACTGATGCACCTGCTCGTTTGAGTCTTTTGCGTGACAAAATCAGATTGCTCGACGAGCTAAAAATAGACCGACTGTTGTGTGTCAACTTTACAGCCGCTTTTGCTAATCAGCCTGCGAACGATTTTATTGAAGAGTTATTGGTTAACAAACTGGGTGTTAAGTACCTTGTTGTTGGCGATGACTTCTGTTTTGGTAAAGATCGTTTAGGCAATTTTGAGATGTTGGTGGAAGCAGGTAGAAAATTTGGTTTTACCGTAGTGAGCACCCAGAGCTTTATGGTGGGTTCATTACGGGTAAGCTCTACAGCGGTTCGTGAGCAACTCGCTATAGGCAACCTTGAGCAAGCTCGACGTTTATTAGGTCATCCCTTTATTTTAAGTGGGCGTGTGGCCCATGGGCAAAAGTTGGGTCGTACTATTGGGTTTCCTACGGCTAATATTGCGTTAAAAAGAAATGTTGTGCCTGTACGTGGGGTGTTTGCTGTCCGCCTGTATTGGGATGGTAGTGATATTTATGATGGTGTAGCTAATGTGGGTTTTAGGCCTACTGTGAATGGGCAAACCTGTCGATTAGAAGTGCATTTGTTTGATTTTTCCGGTGACTTATACGGCAAACGAGTGGAAGTTGAATTAGTGGCAAAAATCCGTGATGAACAACCTTTTGAATCATTGGATGCGCTGAAAAAACAAATTTTAAATGATGCAAATGAAGCTCGCGCTTTGTTTAGCAACGATGCTAGCTGAAATGAGTCAGCTTTAATAATGGTATGGGATCAATGAGCGACTATAAATTTACTTTGAATTTGCCGGAAACAGAGTTTCCGATGCGCGGTAATTTGGCAAATCGCGAGCCAGAAATGTTAACTCGCTGGACGCAAGATGGACTGTATCAGCAGATCCGTGAAAGCCGTACTGGCCGTAAACCTTTCATTTTGCATGATGGTCCTCCATACGCTAATGGCAGTATTCATATTGGTCACTCTGTTAATAAAATTCTGAAAGACATTATTATTAAGTCAAAAACCATGTCTGGTTTTGATGCGCCTTATATTCCTGGGTGGGATTGTCATGGATTACCGATTGAGCTGAAGGTTGAGCAAAAAGTAGGTAAACCAGGCATTAAAATTTCTGCGGCAGAGTTTCGTGAAGAATGCCGTAAATATGCTGCGACTCAAGTGAATGGTCAGCGCGATGACTTTATTCGTTTAGGTGTGCTTGGCGATTGGCAAAACCCATATTTAACTATGGATTTTTCAACCGAAGCGAATATTGTTCGTTCATTGGCAAAAGTAATCAGCAGTGGTCATTTGCATAAAGGTGTTAAACCTGTGCATTGGTGTACCGACTGTGGCTCAGCGTTAGCAGAAGCCGAAGTTGAATACGAAGATAAAACATCACCGGCAATCGATGTGGCTTTTGTTGCCGTAGATAGTGCCGCTGTGGCTGCTAAATTTGGCGTAGAAAACTATGCTAAGCCTATCGCCATGGCCATTTGGACAACGACTCCGTGGACCATACCTGCTAACCGAGCATTATCAGTTAGCCCAGAGTTAGATTATAGCTTGGTTGAATTTGTTAAAGACGGCAAAACTACCACTTTGATTTTAGCGCAAGTGTTGGTTGAATCTTGCCTTGAGCGTTATGCTGCAGAATCACACACTATTTTAGGCGAAGTGAAAGGCGCAGAGTTAGAGTTAATGCGTTTTAATCACCCATTTTATGCTTTTGATGTGCCCGCTATTTTAGGTGACCATGTTACCACTGATGCTGGTACTGGTATTGTGCATACAGCCCCGGGGCATGGTCAGGATGATTTTATTGTTGGTCAAAAATACGGTTTAGAAGTTGCTAACCCTGTGGGTGATAACGGTGTTTATAAACCTGACACTGAGTTTTTTGCTGGTCAACATGTCTTTAAAGCCAACGCTAATGTGGTTGACTTGTTAAAAGAAAAAGGTGCGTTATTGCATCATGTTGCCTACCTTCATAGTTACCCACATTGCTGGCGCCACAAAACGCCAATTATTTTCCGTGCTACACCGCAGTGGTTTATTTCAATGGATAACCATGGTTTGCGCACACAAGCACTGGAAGAGATAAAGAACACTAAGTGGATCCCAGATTGGGGCCAAAGCCGTATTGAAAAAATGGTAGAGAACCGTCCTGACTGGTGTATTTCTCGTCAACGTACCTGGGGTGTACCGATTACGTTATTTGTTAATCGTGAAACAGAAGAACTCCATCCAGACAGTGTTTCATTAATGGAACGTGTTGCGCATCGCATTGAACAACAAGGTATTCAGGCTTGGTGGGATTTAGATGCCAGTGAATTACTCGGTGATGAAGCTGACCAATATCGTAAAGTCACCGACACATTAGATGTGTGGTATGACTCTGGTTCTTCATTTTCATCAGTGGTAGCTGCCCGTCCAGAGTTTCATGGACATGATATTGACTTGTATCTTGAAGGTAGCGACCAGCATAGGGGCTGGTTTATGTCATCATTGATGATATCAACAGCGATGAACGGTAAAGCACCTTATAAACAAGTATTGACTCATGGTTTTACCGTTGATGGTAAAGGCCGCAAGATGTCAAAATCTGTTGGGAACGTCATTGCACCTTTGCAAGTCACCAACAAGCTTGGCGCTGATATTTTACGTTTATGGGTCGCTGCAACCGATTACAGCGGTGAGATGACCGTTTCTGATGAGATTTTAAATCGCAGTGCTGATGCGTACCGTCGTATTCGTAATACAGCTCGTTTCTTATTAGCTAATTTGAATGGCTTTAACCCAGAAACCGATATGATTGTAACTGAAGACATGGTTGCGTTAGACCGTTGGGTCGTGCGCCGTGCAGCTGCATTACAGCAAGAAATTATTGAAGCTTATGACCAATACAATTTCCATTTAGTGACGCAAAAGCTTATGCAGTTTTGTTCTGTAGAGTTGGGTAGTTTCTATCTTGATATCATTAAAGATCGTCAATACACCGCTAAGCAAGAAGGCCATGCTCGTCGTAGTTGTCAGTCGGCTTTATTCCATATCGCGGAAGCGATGGTGCGTTGGATGACACCGATTTTAAGCTTCACTGCTGATGAAGTTTGGCAGTTGCTTCCTGGTAAACGTGAAAAGTATGTGTTTACTCAAGAATGGTATCAAGGCTTAGAATCCATCACCCTTGACAGTGATTTGAGTGATGATTATTGGGATAAACTATTATCTGTCCGTAACGAAGTTAACAAGGTGCTTGAACAGGCTCGTCGTGATAAACGCATTGGAGGCTCGTTAGAAGCTGAGGTGACACTGTTTGCCGATGCTGATTTAGCCGCTGAGTTAGCGAAAGTCGGTGATGAATTACGTTTTATCCTTATTACTTCAAAAGCGGCCGTTGCAGAGATGTCACAAGCTGGTGATGATGCCATTGAAACTGAGTTGAGTTCACTCAAATTGGTGGTGACCAAAAGTGAAGCTGAAAAGTGTGAACGCTGCTGGCACTACCGCGAAGAAGTCGGCACTATCGAAGCTCACCCAACTTTGTGTCAACGCTGTGTGACCAATATTGAAGGTGAAGGCGAACAACGCGAATTCGCTTAAGGAAGCATTGATAATGAGTACTGCGCCATTAACATGGAAAGACAGTGGCTTGCGTTGGTATTGGGTAGCTGCATTGGTGTTTTTAGCCGATCAGCTATCTAAACAATGGGTCCTGGCAAATTTCGATCTGTATGAATCGGTAAAGCTTCTGCCATTTTTTAATTTCACCTACGTGAGAAACTATGGTGCAGCCTTTAGTTTTTTAAGTGAAGCGGGTGGCTGGCAGCGATGGTTATTTACTGTTATTGCGGTTGGTTTTAGTACATTATTGACTATTTGGTTGCGTAAACAATCACACACTATGTGGCGTAGTAATTTAGCGTTTACCTTAGTTATTGGTGGCGCATTAGGTAACTTAGTTGATCGTTTAATGCATGGTTTTGTTGTCGACTTTATCGACTTTTATTGGCATACCAGCCATTACCCTGCATTTAATATTGCTGATGCGGGCATCTTTATTGGTGCGGTGCTGATCATTTGGGAATCATTTAAACCCGACGCAAAACCATCGAAGGAGCAAGAGTAACAGTGACAGATTTAACGCAACAAGACAGTCGTTCATTATTATGTCATATGAATATTGTACTGGAAGATGGTTCAACAGCAGACAGCACTAAAGCATCGGGTAAACCGGCTCGTTTGAATATTGGTGATGGCAGTCTAAGTCCGGCTTTTGAAGAGCAGCTGAAGAATTTAAATGAAGGTGATAAGCACACATTTACCCTAGCGGCACAAGATGCTTTTGGTGAATCCAATCCTGATGCGATTCATTATATGGACAGAAGCCGTTTTCCTGCCGATATGAAGCTTGAAGAAGGGGTGATTGTGAGTTTTGCAGGTCCTGGTGGCAGTGAAATACCGGGTATTGTTCGCGACACTGCTGGCGATTCCATTACCGTCGATTTAAACCATCCACTTGCAGGGCGCGTGATTACGTTTGAACTTGAAGTGATCAGTGTCATAACTGAGTAAAAAAGGTATCACATGCTAAAAGTTGATCCTACATCACCTGAACTAAGCATTTTACTGGCTAATCCCCGTGGATTTTGTGCCGGAGTAGATCGTGCTATCAGTATTGTCGAGCGTGCTTTAGAGTTATTTGAACCGCCAATTTATGTTCGCCATGAGGTGGTGCATAATCGCTATGTGGTTGAAAACTTAAAACAGCGTGGTGCTCTTTTTATTGATGAACTCGATCAGGTTCCAGATAACAGTATTGTTATTTTTAGTGCTCATGGTGTGTCACAGGCTGTCAGAAAAGAAGCTAAAGTGCGTGGCCTAAAAGTGTTTGATGCAACGTGTCCACTGGTGACAAAAGTGCATTTACAAGTAACTCGTGCAAGTCGTAAAGGCGTAGAATGCATTTTGATTGGTCATGAAGGTCACCCTGAAGTTGAAGGCACAATGGGACAATATGATAACCCTAACGGTGGAGTCTATCTTATCGAGTCTCCTGAAGATGTGAGTCATCTTCAGGTCAATAATCCAGATAACTTATGTTTTGTTACCCAAACAACACTTTCTGTTGATGACACTCTAGATATCATTACAGCACTCCAACAACGTTTTCCTTCAATTGAAGGGCCGCGCAAAGATGATATTTGCTACGCGACGCAAAACCGTCAAGATGCGGTGAGAAGTATGTCTGCCGAAGTGGACTTACTGATTGTTGTAGGATCGAAAAATAGTTCTAACTCCAATCGATTGCGTGAACTGGCAGAAAAAACAGGCACTCAATCCTATTTAGTTGATACAGCTGCTGATGTTGAAGCAACCTGGTTCAATGGGGTTAAAAAAGTTGCTGTTACCGCTGGAGCATCGGCGCCAGAAGTCTTGGTTCAACAGGTCGTTAACGCCATCGCTAAGCTTGCTCCTAGTGTGATTACCGAGGTTGAAGGCCGCAAAGAAGACACTGTGTTTGCTGTGCCTGCCGAATTACGTTAGTTAATTTAACCGTTACGTTAGATTTAACCCGCAACCTATTTTAGGTTGCGGGTTTTTTGTACTAAAATTAAACTGAGTATTATAGGTCCAATAATGTATTGTTAGCATGTAATAGTGGTACTATTTGATTGCATTTAAGTCAGCTCTTATCAATGAAAAATGGTTAGCTTGGTTTAATATTGATGTTGGCTAACGTATAAATATTTAAGATGTAAAGTCTCTATTTTTATCTTATTTGGAGGTTTAATGCCCATATTACGAAAAAGGGATGGTTTTTCCTTAATTGAAGTAATGGTTTCACTAGTTATTCTGGTGATTGGGCTGATTGGCATTTTTAATCTTCACATTATCTCTAAGCAAGGTAGCTTTGAATCTTTTCAGCAAACCCAAGCTTCTTACTATGCCAACGACATGATAAATCGTATGCGCTTAAATAAGTCGCAATTAGCTGAATATGCCAAAGGCTCACCTTATTCAGGAACTCCTGGAGCAGTAGGTCAAACATGTGACGCAATTTTATTGCCATGTTCTCCAAACCAAATGGCTAAATGGGATATTTTTGAATGGCAATCCTCTTTTATTGGTACTTCTGAGGTGATTGGCACACAACATGTTGGCGGGCTAGATTCTGCGACAGGTTGTATTAAGGTTAATGGTAATATTGTTACCGTTACAATGTCTTGGAAATCTATCCGTTCCTCTAGTGATTCTGGCGATGAAAATGCTTGTGGTACCGCAAGTGATAAACGTCGAATTTACTCTATTCAAACAGTGATTATTTAATATGAAAGGTCATAATAAAATTCACAAAAATCCACAATCGGGCATGTCACTTGTTGAGTTGATGGTGGCCATGGTTATCAGTTTATTTTTATCTGCAGGCATTTTTACGATGTTTAGTATGTCCTCTACTAATGTCACGACAACCAGCCAATTTAATCAGTTACAAGAAAATGGCCGCATTGCACTAACCATATTGGAAAGAGATATTTCTCAACTTGGTTTTTTTGGTGATATAACTGGCACTGAGTTGATATTAGGCAGCAATACTATTTTAGATAACACCATTGCGGTGGCAGATGACTGCATTGGTGCTGGCTTAAATAATGCTAGTTTACCCAATAATCAGCCTGCACACTTTAGACGATTATGGGGTTATGAAAACGGCGTTAGTGCTGACTCTCTTGCATGCCTGGGCGCAGCGCAAGTGTCGCCAAATACTGATGTTATACAGATAAAACGTTTCATAGGGCCGAGTATTGGTTTAGGTGATGGAACGGATAGTCCTGTTGGAGATAGTTCAAGGTTCTCAGTGTCAACTACATCAACCCAAGCAATATTTTTCAATGGAGTCGATCCTTCATTAGACCTTGCTAATTCTAGAGTGTGGGAATATCAACAGCATGTATACTTTATTGATATTGAAAAGGGTATCCCTATTCTTAGCCGTAAAACCTTAACAAGCAAAGGGATGAAAAATGATGAGCAGCTTGTTGAAGGTATTGAAAATATTCGTTTCTTATACGGGTTTGATAATAATGGTGATAGTACACCTGACAGCTACATTCCAGCATCTTCTGTGACGCCTCTAATGTGGGATAATGAAACATTTCAGAGATTGGTTGCAATTAAAATTTTTATTTTGGTTCGATCAGTTCAATCAGATAATAGCTACACTAATAATACAACGTATCAGTTAGGGGACAAAGAAATCGGTCCGATTAACGATAACTTTAGGCGTAAAGTACTTTCAACGACAGTTGTATTAGAAAACCCTGTGTTAATTCGGAATTAGGTGAATATTTTGATTAAAAAACAAAAGGGTATAGTATTATTTTTTTCGTTAATTGTGCTCGTCATTATGACAGTAATCGGTGTTGCATTAGCGATTAATTCAACCCAATCGTTAAGAATGTCTGGTGCGGGCTCTGAGCGAATAGAAGCACTGTCTGTTGCTAATGGTGGGTTAGAGCAGGTTATCGCAAATAATTCAGGTGCTGCTTTAGCCAATTTATTAGCCGTTAAAACAGAAACTGCATTTAATAGTACCCAAACTATCACTCCATTGCCTGTCGCTGATGTTAAGGATGTGGGTTGCCAAAGAACCTCTAATGCAATGGGAGCGGGTTTGGTGAGTTGTAGGCGATCACAAATTACCAGCATGGCGCGGTTTGGTCGTGACAACTTAGGGTCATTAACTGTTGCAGCAGGTGTTGAACAGCAAGTGTTAACAGGAAATTAATCTCATGAATAACAAAATTTTGTTAAGTTTAATTGTAATCCTAATGACAGTTTCCAGTGGACTATTTGCTGATGACACTGAGTTGTATTTAATCGACACAAGTAAAAGTTCGGGTAAGCGCCCGCAAATTTTATTTATTTTTGATAATTCAGGCAGTATGAATACTTCGGATCAACAATCTGTAAGTCCTTATTGTTCTATTAGTGAGCATGCTGCTGGGAATTGTCATTATGCCGCCGGATATGAGGCTTATTTAAACAGTTATTCTGGGTATATTAACAATCAAGCACTTTATTGGACTAAAGAGGGGATTGATAATTCAAGCGCGCCGACACCTGATTCACCAAACGATCCTCGTCGTTTCTATATTCAAAGCAATAATTGTAATAAATCGATTGAGGCTTTAGCCAAAAGTGGTCAATACAATGGTTACTTTCGTGAGTTTGTGAGTCGCGGGAATACAGGTTCATGGGAACCTTTAGCTGAAAATAATGGCCTTAATCAAAATCAAGTTTTTGACTGTGCACAAGATATTTTAGAATATGATCCTAAAAATCCTGGGCAAGAGAAACAAGGTAATCGATATACGGTATATTCCGATGGCTATCCGCTCGATACCAAATCAATGTATACCAATAACTCTGGAACCGAGGCTCGTAATCTCAGCTATAACAGTACCAGTTTTGGTACCGGAAGTACGGTGACTTTGTATACACCAAATTATTTGGTTTGGTACAAATGGGTGACAACTACAGATGAAGGCCGAAATAGTGGTAGTAATATGACTCGTCTTGATACTGCTAAAGCCGCATTGAAAGCGGCTTTAAATAATATGTCAATTCCAGTTGATGCAAGTTTGGCCGTATTTAATATCAACCACCCTTACGAAGGTTCTGCCAATGGTGGACGTATTATTTCTGATATGGAAGAAATGACGGACGCAAATAAAAAGGATCTTTTTGAGCTTATCGATGACTTAGATTCTGAAACCAATACGCCACTATGTGAAACCTTATATGAGGCATATCAGTTCTTTAGTGGCGGAGCAGTAACTTATGGAAATAAAGATACTAATCGATACCGTTCAGGGCGCCGCAATTATACGTTAGATTATATTCCCAATACTCCACCAAGCATTCTCAATTCCGGAAGCTATACCAGCCCATTAAAGAAATGTCCTGATACAGCCTTTGTTGTTTACATTACTGACGGCGCCCCTACCTTAGATCGTTCCGCCGATGCTAACATTATATCGTTAACTGCTTCAGCAACCACTCCTGCAGATTATTCAAGTTATATGTCTTTAAATGGATATGGTGTGCAAGAGGTAAGCTACTTACCTGCTTTAGCAGCTTATATGGCCAATAATGATGTAGTACAGGGGGTGCTCGATGCTGATGGAGTAGACAATAAACAAACGGTTAAATTATATACCATTGGTTTTTCTGCTGGAGCAGATTCTGCTGCAGCACTACTAGAGGAAGCCGCTTTTAGAGCTGGAAGTCCAAGGAATGAAACCACTAATATTTCTTCTGGTTATTTCAAAGCGTCTAATGGTTTAGCCTTGGTTGAAGCAATCAATAATATTGTTAAAAAGATTTTTGAAGTGAACACTTCTTTTACATCGCCCAGTATTGCGAGTAATAATTTTGATAAAACGCAGACGTTTAATTCAGCATACTTTGCGATGTTTTATCCTGGTGATGGGCCTCGTTGGAGTGGTAATTTAAAAAAATTGAAAGTAAATACTAATGGTGAAATCGTTAGCCCAGGAGGAACAAGTAAAGCCATAGGCACTGATGGTAATATTGCATCTTCAACATGCACATATTGGAATACCTGTAGTGCAAGTTCAAACGACGGTAATAATGTTAACTCCGGTGGTGTATTACCCCATCTTAAACAATCGTTGAAAAACAGAAAAATAATAACAACCAAAAACGGAAGTCTTGTAGATATTGCTAATTCGAGTTTTGTGTCGACCTATTCTCAACTTGATTTGGATTGGCTATATGGTGTTGATGTTGATGATGATAATAATAATATAAATAGCGATTCTAATCAGATTTCTACCGCAGCCAGAAACGATATCATGGGGGATCCTCTCCATTCAAAGCCTCTGGCAATTAATTTCGGGACTAAATCCAGTAGTGGTACTGAGTCACTCGATGTCAGAGTTATACTTGGCACTAACCAAGGTTTAGTGCATATGTTTAAAGATTCAGATACCGGAAGTGATGACTACTCAGTTGGTGCGGTTAGTGAGTCATGGGCATTTATGCCGGAAGAGCTTTGGCACAATATTCCAATATTAAGGGAGAACAATCCTACTGGTGTTCATAGTGTGTACGGTATGGATTTATCTCCAGTTGCTTATACCGAAACTGATAGTAGTGGCAAAATTGATAAAGCTTGGTTGTATCTGGGAATGAGGCGCGGAGGAGCTTCTTATTATGCTTTAGATATTACGAACCCGGATATTCCGGCCTTAAAGTGGGTGATAAATTCTACAACATCTGGTTTTGAGGCTTTAGGAGAAACTTGGTCTGAGCCAGTTGCTACTTTTGTGCCCGGTGTTGAATCGCCAGTACTGATTTTTGGTGGTGGAATGGCTTCTAGTGATGGAGCAGGAGAAGGAGTATATATCGTTAATGCCGATACCGGACCAAGTGCGGGTGTTATTAAGTTATTTACCTCTTCTGATATGAACAGTGTACCGAATAAAGTTGCAATATTAGACAGTAATAATGACGGAGTAACAGATCGTATTTATGCGTCAGATATTGGAGGCAATATCTGGAGAATGGACTTACCTTCTGCCGATAAAACAACTTGGACTGTATTCAAGTTTGCTTCAATAAGTGATAGTAACTCCCCTAATAATCGAATGTTCTTTTCTGAACCATCTATCGCACAGACACAGTTTAGTAATATACACAGTGCAAGTGGTGTCATCAGTTCTCAAAGTATCCCATACGATGCGGTTGCAATTGGTACCGGCAATCGTACCCACCCTTTAGATACTTATACTAATGATATGTTCTTTGTTTTCCAAGATAGAAATGTTGTTACACAGTCTTTTAGTACAACAAATACCCCTAAAACTTTGCAGTTAACTGATTTATATAATGTCAGCTCAGCAGCGCCAACAACACAAGCTGAAAACCTTGAATTTGGCTCTAAAAGAGGTTGGTATTATGATTTTACTTCTGGTGGTGAAAAAAGTTTATCTTCATCACTTATTTTTGCAGGTAAAGTTTATTTTACCTCTTTCGTACCGCCTTTAGCTGGTACCATTAATTATGATCTAGGCGTGTGTGACCTTTCAGGGAAAGGCAGGTTATACGTTATGGACTTGCATAAAGGTACTAGAACTTATAGTGAAACTTATTATGATCTAGGTGAACGAGTACCTGATACGCCCCAAATTGTAATACCCAAAGCCGAGGCGGGTAAAGAAGCTGTTGCATATGTTATTGGTGTCGGGAAAGGCGATTGTGAGAATGGTGAATGTAAAGGAACGATTACTTTGGGTTCGGGTTTAACGACGAATAGAATTTATTACAATATTGATGAGTAAACCACCTTGGGGTAGTACTTTAAATGATGAATATCAGAATGTTAATAAGTCGTCCCCAATTCGTCATTTTCTGGCAATCCAAGCGAATTATCTGAATACTGGATTTGTTAATCGTTACCAATGAATTTAGCGCAGTTAGAAAGGTAAAGAGCGGTTGATAGTCTATTATTCTCGTTTAAGGTTAACTAGATGAAACAAATATCTTTAAAAGGTTTTACTCTTATTGAAGTAATGATCACCGTTGTGATTATTGGGATATTATCTGCTATTGCATATCCATCCTACACTAGCTTTATAGTGAAAAGTGGTCGCTCAGAAGGAATGGCTGCCGTTATGAGAGTATCTAACTTGCAAGAACAATATTATATGGATCATCGGTCTTTTGCTGAAGATATGACTAAACTAGGCTTGTCCGCAGACCCATTTTTAACTGAGAGCGGTTTTTATTCTGTAGATTCAGCGGGTACTACTGCCTACACTATTACTGCGACAGCTAAAGGCAGTCAAGCTACGCGAGATACTACGTGCGCCACTATTACGTTAACTTCAGCAGGGATTAAAGGACCTTCTAAGGAGTGCTGGTAATGTTAAAATTAACCATTTTGTGCCTGTGTATTATTTCGTTTGGATTGGTTGCCAAAACAGATGAATGGCAGGATTATAAATGCCATATTACATCTTCATCTTTAGGTGAAAGAATACTTTTTTATCGTTGGAAAGTGAACGATATTAAACGCAATCAAGCTAAGTTATCGGGGTCGCAATTTAAAGATTATCGTTCAGGAAAAAAATATTTCATCAAAGAGGTAAGCGAGTGTTTACCGTTAAATGGTACATTTAAGCTAGAAACAGCACAAAAAATTGATCGTGAAACGCTTCGTTAGTTCAGATTAGTGCATTTGCGGCTAAATAGCGCCAAGGTAATGGCGCTGAAATGATTGTCATACTGAATAAGTAAGATTTTACAGGCTACTTTTGTTTAGCAACTGTTGCCTTTGTCCCCATATGATACCCGTCCACTATTACTGATAGATATACTATTAGATAAATCTGCCTTACCACTAGGGCAATAGATAATATCTCCTCCGGAAGATAAGCCATCGGCTGTAAACGTTACTATCTTAGAAGGCCCTTTGACTTTGTCGCTATCGTTAAAATTATCAATCGCCCTTAGTTCTGTTTTGGCGCCGTTTATGTCTTCTACAAACACCCTCACCCCATTACTCCAGTCAGTAGTTGTGCCACAACTAGTTGTAGTAGAAAATGAACAGACGTATACAGTCATGCCATAATTAATGGCTTGATTTCTTGCAAAAACGAAAATGTCGTGAATCTTTTCAATATTGTTTTTTACGCGAGCATTTTCATAAAGCGAGTTTAGTGAGGGGGCTGCAACTGTGATGAGTATTGCTGCTATTACAACAGTGACCATTATCTCTATTAAAGTAAATCCAGCTGGTACTTTTTTCATGCGAAAATCCTCTGCCATATAAAGCAGAGTATAACTAACCGCAGCACGAATGATAGCGTTTATTGGCTATTTTCGTTATGGCTAGGCTATTAGTTGTGTTTTCTCATATGTTATTAATTCATAGCAAGTTATGGTTTACATTTAATATTTTTCTTTTTTGACATTCTTGCTCGCCCAGCTTGATTAACAATCACAGCTTTAGAGTATTTGCTATCTATTGTGCTAGGGCAATAGGTTAATGTCCCGTTGGTTCCTGAAGCTAGACCATCGGCTCGAAACCTGATCGCGGGACGATTGTAGTTGATATAGTCATTTTCATTAAAAGGTGCTGTTTGCCGAAGTATGCGGTCATTGTTATCGAGTTGATTTTTAGAGCCTCGATCAATAAATACACTGAGGCCAATACGCCAATCAGATGAACATTTATTTTCTACAATGGGGCAAACAGTAACTCTAACACCATAACTAATAGCCATATTTCGAGCAAATTGAAAGGTTTGTTGTATAACGCTGATGTTGCTTCTTGCTCTGGTTTGTTCAGATATTGCTGTAAATGACGGAAATGCCATAAGAGACAGTAATACCGTGAGTAATGTAGTAACAATGACCTCAATAAGATTGAAGCCCTTAATGTTAATAAGAGAGTGTGTCATCCCAGTTCATCCTTAAACTGTTAATGCTGGTTCCTGCAGCAGTTAATTCGAGAAAATATAGTATAGAAAATGTACAGCGTATTCGCTGAGAAATATCTTTTCATAAATACGTAAAATAGCAGCGACAATTAGTTCTGCTTTCAAGTAAGATATTTATATAAGATTTGGTAGCTATAAACGTCAATGACGACATACGGTTAACCAAAACATTAGCCGATGACAGGAGTATTTAATGAAAAAAGTCGAAGCCATTATTAAACCATTTAAATTGGATGATGTGCGTGAGTCACTTGCTGAGATTGGCATTACTGGTATGACAGTGTCTGAGGTGAAAGGTTTTGGACGCCAAAAAGGTCATACTGAACTGTATCGCGGTGCTGAATACATGGTCGATTTTTTACCGAAAGTGAAAATTGAGTTGGTTATTCAAGATGAGATTCTAGAGCGTGCTATTGATGTGATTGTTGATACTGCCCGAACAGGAAAAATTGGTGATGGAAAAATATTTGTGACCGATGTTGAGCGTGTTATTCGTATTCGTACCGGCGAAGAAAATGAAGAAGCAGTATAAGGCCCATAAGGGCCTTTTTTTACGTTTGTAAATACTGTTGGGACAACTTAGTTGTGGGTGTTAGATCATCCAGGGGTTTGTATGGTGCAACGAATTGTTATTGTGGGTGGTGGGGCTGCAGGTTTAGCATTAGCCTCAAAATTAGGCCGAAAGTTTGGTAAGAATCCATTAGTTGATATTAATTTAATTGATAAGAATACCGTTCATATCTGGAAACCCAAATTACATGAAGTTGCCGTTGGTGTGATTGATCAATCAATTGAAGGCTTACAATATAGAGACCATGGCTTAAAAAATGGTTATCGCTATATTCGTGGTGCCATTGATCAATGTGATCCAAGTTCTAAGACCATCCAGCTTGCCCCAGTGTATAACGACGAAGGTGAGTTGATCATTGCTGCTCGTCTTATTGAATACGATACCCTTGTACTTGCATTAGGGGGCGTATCAAATAGCTTTAACACCCCTGGAGCTGAAAAACATTGTATTTTTTTAGATAGTTTAGACAGTGCTAATCTTTTTCATCATAAGCTAATGGATGCTCTGTTACAGCTAAATGAAACCCAAGACCAATTAGGGATTGGTATTGTTGGGGCGGGTGCTACAGGCGTCGAGCTTGCTGCAGAACTTCATCACGTTATTGAGTCTGTAAGAGAGTATGGCTATCAAAACATTTCCAAAGATCATCTTGATATAAATTTAATTGAAGCATCTAATAAAATCTTGCCACAATTGCCGGAACAAGTGAGTACTAGAGCGCAAACTGTGCTGTCAAAGTTAGGTGTGAAATTACATTTGGGTGTACAGGTTAAAGAAGTGACCAAAGAAGGTTTTATTACCGCGACGGGTGAAACTATTAAAGCGAATATTAAAGTTTGGGCCGCAGGTGTTAAAGGTCCAAAAGTTTTTGAAAGCTTCTCTCAACTGCCTGTGACACCACGTAATCAAATTGATGTAGATGAATGTATGCGTGTAAAAGGCATAACAGATATCTATGCTTTAGGTGACTGCGCTCAACTCATCTTACCATCGGGTAAACCGGTACCACCAAGGGCCCAAGCTGCCGCCCAAATGGCAGATAGCCTTTATGGCAATATTTGTTCAAAGATGAAACAACAACCAGAAAAGCCATTCGTGTATAAAGATTATGGTTCTCTGGTATCGCTAAGTCGTTTTTCTGCAGTAGGCAATTTAATGGGAAACCTTCGTTCAGGAGACTTTTTTGTTGAAGGTCACCTTGCTCGTTTGATGTACATATCATTGTATCAGCGTCATTTAGCCAGCTTATATGGATGGTTTTCTGCCTCAGTATATCGAATAGCTCAAAAACTACTGCGCTGGCAACGGCCTAAGCTTAAGTTGCATTAGGCTGTCATCTCATCATTCAGTGCGAATGTATTGGCTTTGTTTAAGATGAAGCCTTTTTTGCTTAAGAATTCGTCATTTGGTGTTGTTTGGCGCAAATTAATTTAAATGTACTTGAATTTAAGATTTAACTTGGTAGTTTCTGTTATAAATTATTTGTTAACGTAGCGTATGACAATGATGTTGTACTTATACCATAGAAGATAATCAGCGCTTCAAGGAGCCTAGATGCCTAACCAAATTACATTATTAGAACAAACCAAACATGGTGATTTAAAACTGACTCCAAGTGATTTCTCACACGTAGCAGAGCAACACATTGTACCTGTTACTTTGCATGAAATTAATCGTGCCGCGACTGAATACCCAATCGTATTTGTTAAAAATAGTGACACTGACGAATTTCAATCCGTTGCTATGCTAGGTCTAAAACCTGGTCAAAACTTAAGTGTTAAGGATGGTAAATGGCAAGGTTTGTATATTCCTGCTGTTGTACGAGACTACCCACTTGGTTTGGTTGTTAATCCTGATGTTAAAGATAAAGTGTGGATAGGTATTCGTGAAGATGCTAAAGAGGTCACTAAAACTGACGGTCAAGCATTGTTTGAAGAGGGCAAAGAAACTCCGTTTTTAGAAGCTCGTAAAAAAGCATTGATTAGCCATTACGAACAAGATCAAGCGACTCGCGGCATTTTAGGCTTTTTAGCTGAAAAAGGGTTATTAATCAATCAGACTTTAACAGTTGATGTTGCGGGTGAAAAACGTAACATTAATGGCTTGTACCTTATAGATGAAGCCAAATTAAATGCATTAAGTGATGAAGATTTCATCGAACTTAAAAAACGCGGTTTACTTGGTCCTATCTATGGTCATTTAGGCTCACTTAATCAAGTGAATCGTTTAGCGAGAGTAGAAGTACTCGGTAGATAGTCTCTGGGCGTTTTAAAAACAGGCACTCAATTGAGTGCCTGTTTTATTTGGAGAAGCTAAATAATACCAATCCTATTAAATATGTAATCTTTCAGCGGGAGTTCAAAGTGCTGTAGGCAAGGCAGATGATTGAAGCGAATAGTGATCCTCGGTAACAAGCTCCTGCGTTACTCTACCTCCAGCATCTGACCGCCATGGATGGTGGGAATGTGT
>NZ_JBSQBN010000091.1:0-19812 GCF_053850585.1 Shewanella sp. A22 | reverse complement strand
ATGAAAACTCAGTAAGGCGATTAATTGAAGTGCGAGCAAGGGCTTCAGAGAGTTCCATAAAAAAATCCGATAATAAAGATTATCGGATTTTCGCAGACTGAAAAGATCGGTCAACCGATCTGTTCAGTTTTTATAGCATTACCGCTTAACTGATCGGCATTAAGTAATAGCTGGGTTTTTTATTCTCTATTGTTTAGGTATTGCTGTTAAAATACCACAAGATTGTCATCCCTTATGGAGCGAGTTTTGGAATTTTTATATGAGTACGGCTTGTTTTTAGCCAAAGCGGTAACCATTGTGGTCGCTATTTTAGCGGTTGTGGTATTAGTGCTGGCAAGCAGCATGAAAAACAAACCAGATAAAGGTGAGTTAAGGCTGACAGATATTTCAGATGAATTACTACAGCTTAAACATCAGTTAAAAGAAGAGTTACTGCCTAAAAAACAATTTAAAGCTTATGAAAAACAGGCGAAAGCTGATGAGAAAGCCACTGAGAAAAAAGGGCTAACTCAAGCTAAGGTGTTCGTTATTGATTTTAAAGGCAGTATTGATGCACATGAAGTTGCATCATTACGTGAAGAAGTGACTGCTATTCTAACGATTGCAGACAAAGGCGATGAAGTTTTAGTGAATGTAGAAAGTGGTGGCGGTATGGTGCATGGTTATGGACTTGCATCAAGTCAATTGGACCGTTTACGTCAAGCCAATATTCCGCTGTCTATTTGCATTGATAAAGTTGCAGCTAGTGGTGGTTATATGATGGCGTGTGTGGCTAATAAGGTCTATGCGGCCCCTTTTGCCATTGTCGGTTCGATTGGTGTCGTGGCACAGGTACCTAACTTTAATCGTTTGCTTAAAAAACATGATATTGATTATGAGCAACATACCGCAGGTGACTTCAAGCGTACATTGACCATCTTTGGTGAAAATACCGATGAAGGGCGAGCTAAGTTCCAGCAGGAGTTAGAAGAAACACACGTGTTATTTAAAGAGTTTGTTGGTCGTTATCGTCCTAATATGGACATTACTAAAGTGGCAACAGGTGAACATTGGTATGGTCAACAGGCAATCGATTTAGGCTTAATTGATGAAGTCTCGACTAGCGATGATGTGGTATTAAATTTAGTTAAGACCCATCAAGTGATCAAGATTAGGTATCAAGTGAAGAAAAAGCTGGCTGATAAAATTGCTCACGGCGCATCATTAGCGGTGAATACTGTTATGAATCGTTTAGCAGAGCGTAACCAGTCGGTATAATGCTACAGTATGTGTCATTTGAACGATAAAAAAACGACAGCTTTGGCTGTCGTTTTTTTTATGGTAACGCTTCGATATGATTAAGCTTTATAACTGATGTGTTGATGAAAACGTAAAATCACATCGGCGTGCTCTTTATCAATATCTAATTCGTTGGTAAACAGGCGTAAAGCTTCTTCAACTTGGTTCATGAAGCGACCATAACCCTCGTCTGTCTCATCATTTTTACCCGCAACAATGACAAAGCGGAACGCTTCGACAAGTTTATTTGTATCCCAATGACAAATCGGTTCAGGTGAATCCGTGTTAGGGTCAAACCCAACCATCTGAAACTCGTTGGTACTGGTTAATTGCTCATACTTACTGTTACGTACAAGGGGTAATTTACCATTGGCAACAACGGCAACGCGTTTTAGCTGTTTACTTGCAGTTGCTTTAATAAACTTGTCACATAAATTTTGATAAACACTTGAAAAATCAGTTATATCATTTGCGAATAATTGATTTTTGATTCGGCGTGCAACGGGGATATTAATCGTAACATAATTAAGCGTGCTGACATTTTCTGGTAGTTCACAATGACGACGTTGATAGCGGCTGTCTACAGCACGTAATTTATAGCCGTAAGTTTCTTTGAACCCCTTTGCTTTTGCAAAAAAATCATAGGAAATATGCTGATGGTCACGGACTTTAATAGGGACATCTTTTACGGGGAGTAATGGCTTTAATTCAGCAATAAATTTTTGTACATGAGTGTGAAATTCTGCTGAATGGCTACGAAGATCGTTGCCAGTCGCTAAAAATACAACTCTCAGTTTTCTTGCTCGAAAACCTGCAACACTGTGTAAACGATTTGCTTCATGATGAGCTGGATTATAGAAAAAACGTAATTGCTCGTCGGTATTTAAGCAATAAGCTTCGTTGTGAAAGCGTACCATCGGCAATTTATCTGTGGTCACTACGTGTACGTTGTACAATTCTTGTTTTTCAGCTAATTGATAAACTAATTTGCTAAATTCATCGTAACAAGTTTCTAAGTCACTGTAAGCGTTGAGATACTCATCGGTTAATGGAAAGCCAATGGTAATATATTGATTTTTACGTGTTGCGGTTGGTAGGTATACTTTTTTTTGACGACTGACGGACATATTATTTCCTTATTGTCTTTATTGTTGTCTAAAGCTTATCGTTATTTATGGTAGATTTGAGCACCTGCTGATGTGCCATTTTAAACGTTGATACTGAAAATAAAATGACTTTCGTACAGTTTAGTAGAATGTTTTTAACATTTGCAGTGAAAGTCATATAAATTGAAATATTTAATCAGTTAATGCTTGTGTGATCCAAGGTAGCATCCATTGCGTAATGCTTGCTTGAGCATGCTCATTTGGATGAATACCATCGCGTTGCATTAAGCTTTTGTCTGCGGCAATATCTTGCATGAAAAATGGCACTAAGTGAATGGCATGTTCAGCCGCTAATTGATGATAGACGTTGGTGAACATTTTTGTATACCTAGGGCCATAATTGGGTGGCACCATAATTTCAGTTAATAATACTTTGGCGCCATGTTCTTCAGAAAGGCTAATGATTTTTGTAAGATTTGATTTCAATTTATTTGGTGGAAAACCGCGTAATCCATCATTTCCGCCAAGCTCAACAACCACAAGGTTAGGCTGGCTGGAAGCCAGTAAACTCGGGAGCCTACGTAATCCACCAGCTGTCGTTTCGCCACTGACAGAGCCGTTAATAATCTTGTGCTGAGGCAGTTCATTACGCAGTAATTGTACCCAACCTTGATCTTCTGGCATGCCGTAACCTGCACTTAAACTATCACCTAGTATCAAAACCGTGGCAGCATAGGTAGGCGCGCACATTAATACCAACGTAAATGCAGTAGCTAACATGCGTTTAAGCGACAAAAATAAGAAGGATCGTATGTCTAATAATATCGTTCGAAACACCAGTGCCATAACTGTAACTAACCTTAATAAAACTGTGGTGACCCAAGAGGGAGAGCTGACTATCCTCAACGGCATTAATATAGAAGTCAAGCAGGGTGACAGTATTGCTATTCTTGGGCCATCAGGTTCTGGTAAATCGACATTACTCGGATTATTAGCCGCACTTGATACTCCAACATCAGGTGAAATTGTTTTGGATGGGGTGGCATTGTCGGGGTTGAATGAAGAGCAAAAAGCCGCACTTCGCAAACAAAAAGTCAGCTTTATTTTCCAGTCGTTTATGTTGGTTGATACGTTAACCGCGCTTGAAAACGTAATGTTACCCGCAGAGCTTGCTGGAGTGAAAGATGCAAAGCAAAAAGCACAGGCTATGCTTGAGCGCGTTGGTTTGTCGCATCGGTTAAATCATTTACCCAAACAGCTTTCGGGTGGTGAACAACAACGTGTTGCCATTGCTAGAGCCTTTATTTGCGAGCCTAAAGTGTTATTTGCCGACGAACCTACAGGCAATTTAGACAGTGTAAACGGTGACAAAATTGCTGATATGTTGTTTGCGCTAAATCAAGAAAGTGACACAACATTAGTATTAGTCACCCATGATTTACATTTAGCAAAACGCTGTGCAAGACAGTTAGTGATGGAAAATGGTCATTTGTCTGAGCCCGTAGCGCACAATACCGCGACATATTCTACGAGCCAATCACATGTTGTGGAGGCTAACTAATGGAATGGCACATTGCTTGGCGTTTATTTAAGCGTGAGCTTGCACAAGGCCAATTAGTATTAATCGTACTTGCCATTACCTTGGCTGTACTCTCTGTCACAGGGCTTGCTCGGGTTAGCGAGCGTTTACAAGTTGCGATAAATGGTGAAGCGGCCAATTTTATTGCCGCCGACCGTATTATCGATTCTCCTGTTGGATTAGACCCTAAAGTCTTAGTAATTGCAGATGATATTGGCCTTGCTCATGTGACTAATATGCAATTTAATTCAATGGTGTATTCAGATGATAAGTTTCAATTGGTTACCGTTAAAGCAGTTGGTGAAGGCTATCCATTAAAAGGCGATATAGAGCTTAGTAGTGGCGTAACAAGGGCCTTGCCAAGCTCCGGTCAAGCGTGGTTCGAGAACCGCTTAGGCGGGTTACTTGGCTATCCTACAAGTATAGAGTTAGGCAACAGTGAGTTATCACTTACAGAGGAAATTAGCCGTTTACCTGATGCGGGTTTTAATCCGTTTGCTTCGTCGCCGGTATTATTAATCCGTTTAGATGACGTGCCTGCAACAGGTATTATTCAGCCTGGTAGCCGGGTGACTTATCTTTACCAATTTACGGGAGATACTGAACAATTAACCGCGTTTGAGCAGCAAGTTAAGCCTTTGCTCAATAGCAGCCAGCGTTGGGTCGATGTGCAATCGGGAGATTCACCGATTGCTTCAGCGGTGCAACGTGCAGAACGTTTTTTGTTGCTCGCCAGTTTACTTGGAATTGCATTGGCGTGCGCTGCTATTGGTATCGCTGCACAGCGTTATTGTCAACGTCATTACGATGTTGTGGCTATGCTGAAAACGTTTGGGGCTTCAGGTAAGCAAATTCGGGTGTTGTTCGGTCTGCATCTTTCGTTAGTGACCTTATTGGGTATCATGCTGGGGCTCATTGGCGGTTTATTGCTTGATCTAGGTATTACGGCGTTTTTACCACCAGAAATTGCAGCATACTCGCCCCCGTATATGCGCCCCGTTATACTTGGTGTTAGCACGGGCCTTATTAGTGCGTTTATGTTTTCTGCTTATCCATTAATGCGTTTATTGGCTATTCCACCATTGCGAGTATTACAGCGTCAGCTAGAAGGCCTGCAACTTGGTATGTGGTTACATTTATTGCTTAGTTTGAGCGCTATGGCATTACTGGGATATTTGTACTCGCAAAGCTTAGCACTCACCATGACGGTAGTATTAGCTGTAATGTTACTTGGAGTATTACTCAGCCTATTAGGTTTTGTCATGATCCGCTTTGGTCATGGTATTGGGATGAAAACCACTAATCCGCTGCAACTTGCTTTAGCGGGGCTACGTCGCCGGGCAAGACAAAATGCAGTGCAATTAGTCGGTTTTAGTAGTGCATTAGTTTTGTTGTTAACTATTTTAGCGTTACGACAGGACTTGTTGAATGAGTGGCAAAAGCAGTTACCAGAAAATGCACCTAACTATTTTTTAGTTAACATCGCGCCTGAAGATGCCAAACCACTGGATGACTTTTTAACCTTAAATCGCATTAAAGCCACTGATATTTATCCCGTGGTGCGTGGTCGATTAACCCACATCAATGATGAAGCGCTGATATCGGGTAAACAAGCTGACGAAGGGGTAGAAGGTCGCGTTGGTATATCGCGTGAGTTAAACTTAACTTATCGCGCCACATTGCCACCCAATAATAAGCTTATTGAGGGAGAGTTTAATCAAGCTGACAATGAGGTTTCTGTTGAGTCTGGTGTTGCCGAACGATTAGGATTATCGCTGGGTGATAAGCTCACTTATCGAATTGATAACCAAGATTTATCCGTTATTGTTGCCAGTATCAGGCAGGTGCAGTGGGAAACTTTGCAACCGAATTTTTTCATGATTTTTACGCCTAAAGCCTTGTCTCCTTTTGCGTATACCTCTATGGCGAGTTTTCATTTGAATGACCAACAATTGGCGACAGCAGGTAGTTTGTTAACGGCGAATGAGATTGTGTTGCAATTAATTAAGCAGTTCCCAACGGTGTCAATTATTGATGTTGGCGCTATGGTTAGCCAGTTAAGACAAATTATCGAGCAAGTCTCCTTGTCGTTATCACTGGTGTTAGCATTAGTTTTGTTGGCAAGTGCGTTAGTGTTAATTGCGCAAACAGAGGCCGGTATGGCGACTCGTCAACGTGAATTAGCCGTACTACGTACCTTTGGTGCATCTGGTTGGTTGTTACGAGCTTCAACCGGATTTGAGTTCGCTTTACTTGGTGCTATTGCTGGTTTGCTTGCGGTGATAGTGGCTGAATTTGCATTATATATGTTAAAAACTCAAGTGTTTGAGTTGGTGGTTTACATGCATTGGCCTTGGTGGGGGATAGCCCCCATTGCTGGCGCGGCAATTGTGTCGATACTTGGAGTATGGCGATGCCGTCAGTTGTTAAATAAATCGTGTAGCGAAATGCTAAAAGCAGGCTAGCGAGGCTTAGTATAGCGTGATGATGTCAGTTTGTGATGTTAATTAATCGGGTACTTGTTTCATCACCATATTATGGGTAACAGATATGGTGATGATTAACAGACAGTCGTTATTAAGTGCTTTGTTGAGACACATTATTGCTTGTCGTCAAGTGAGGCGCCATGATCATGGTTTTCGGTCCTGTGGTTAATTAAACTAATACAAAAGGTAGAAAATTACCGTAATGGGTGATTTAGACTTAAATGCAATGCCGTTCTAAGTGTATGATGGCGCTACGATACATGGAGTAAGTATATACATTATAGGGGCCTTTATTATCGATGGAGCATAAGACACCACTCGCATATCATTTTAAAGATAAACATATCTGGATCGATATGGCCATATTGGCGGCATTGTTTGTTGTGGCGGCTTATATCCCTTTATTAAAAATTGTTCCTTTAATTGCCTGCCTTGAGTTATTCAGTTTTTTAAGTTTTCATTTGTTGGCAAAACGCAGTCGATTCCAGTTACAGGGGTTTCTGGGGGGATTTATTTCCAGTACGGCAGTATTTATACAAGTACTAAATGATAAAAAATTTGCATTTACAAGTGAGCGCGACTTATTACTAACGTTATTATTTGCATTGTGTTCTATGTTATTGGAGTCATTGTTTATTATGTTTTTTATGGGAGAACAGTTACCCATAAAATTTTATCTCCCTTTTGTGACGCAATTATTATTTTTTATTAGCATGATTATTTATATCCAGACTCAATCTCATTTATCCTTTTTAAGCAATCAACCTGGCCAAGCTGCTGTCGAGATAGAACTGTTAATTGATCATCCAATAAATTGGAAAAATGTCGCTAAACTGTCTATTTTGATCCTCGCACTTGTGTACGCCATGCATTTTATCGGCAGTGAACTTGGATTATCTCGTGGGCTCAGTACGTTACTCGTGTCATTTTTTGAAGCTCATGCCATTCTTGTATCGGTTATGACAGAATGGTCTATGAAGCCAGATGACATTGATTTAATAATATTATTGTTGTTAATTTTACTCGGTAACACCATCAGTAAATCGTATCTGGTGTTTAAAGGAAATAATTTTTCTCACCGATGGTTTTTTATAGCAATAATGTTTCTGGGGTTTGCATTAAGTGTCGGTGTGACGTTGTTTTGCTCTTTTTTACTTGAATGATTTTTTATCACCCAAATAATCCTAACCATTATTTACTTTCCACCCAGTGTTATATTGGTTTGAAAAGGAACAACCGTTGTTTTAACCATGCGCCTCAAACAGAAAAACTGAGTGACGCTGATTAAGCACATCATTAATGGAATTGGTATAATGCGGCTGGACCGATTTATTTGTAAAAGTACTGAGTTATTAAAGTCTGATGTGATCCAACTTATCCGCAATGGCGACGTGTTGGTTAATGGGGTGGCTGTTAGAGATGAAGCTGTTCAGGTTCATGAAAATAATGAAATTACCTTAAATGGTCAAAAACTTGTAGCTCGGCCATTTCGTTATATGTTAATTAATAAACCTGCTAATACTCTTTGTTCTAATGTCGATGGGGTTTATCCTTCACTATTTTCGTTAGTGGACATAGAGCGACCATCTGAACTGCATATTGCTGGACGGTTAGATGCCGACACGACGGGATTAGTGCTGATAACGGATGATGGACGTTGGACCTTTGCTATCACCTCGCCCTCAGCAAAATGCAGTAAAGTTTACCGAGTTACATTAGCTAAACCGCTTGCTGAAGATGCTGCAGACTCTTTTTTACAGGGTATTGCTTTGCAAGGGGAGCTAGGGCTGACATTACCGGCGACGTTACACATTATTACACCACAAGAAGTGTTGCTAACATTGACGGAAGGTAAGTTTCATCAAGTAAAGCGTATGTTTGCCGCAATTGGCAATAAAGTGGTATTACTCCATCGCGAAAGTATTGGAGCAGTAAGAGCTGATGTAGCAGAAGGTGAGTGGCGTTATTTAACGGCAGATGAAATTAAGTCTTTTATGCTTTAAACATGCCTCAGTAGTACAAGAGAGTACTACTGAAGCGCAACCTAGAATTAATCGCACTTGTATTGGTTCGTTAGTTCAATCTAATTATACGCACCGCTAGCATAATGTAATTCGTAGCTGTGACTATAGATTTCTAGAATATTACCAAACGGATCTTCCATGTATATCATGCGATATGGCTTCTCTCCTGGGTAGTAATAACGTGGTGCTTTCATACGTTTTTTACCGCCGGCTGCAACAATCTTTTCTGCTAATTCTTCAACATTTGGGTCTTGGACACAGAAATGGAAGATACCTGTTTTCCAATATTCAAAGTTATCCTTTGGGTTTTCTTGATTGTTAAATTGGAATAATTCGACACCGATACGGTCACCCGTTGAAAGGTGAGCAATACGGAATGATCCCCAACCTTCGCCAAATACGTCAGTACACATCTCCCCAATAGGTGTGTCTTCTTCAATAATCTCTGTTGGTTGCATAATTAAATACCAACCCAATACTTCGGTGTAAAATTTAACGGCAGCCTCTAAGTCAGGTACTGAAATACCAATATGGGAGAAACTGCGTGGGTAAGTTGTACTCATAATAACCTCTGACATTTTATTGGTTAGTGACTCTGTATTGAGTCGATGGATAAAGTGTATGCAGTTTTTACGGTTAAGTTAAATTATCAAAAATACTCATTATGATAATTTTAAATTATCATTTAACTGGTATGCTATTGACTGTTACTCGTTATTGCACCCAGAGGAAATAATGTTAAATCAGCAATGGTTAACCACATTTATTAAGTTGGTTGAAGTTGGGCATTTTACTCACACGGCAGAGCAATTATTTATGACTCAACCTGGTGTCAGTCAGCACATTAAAAAGCTTGAAGAGCAGGTTGGGGTTGCTTTGTTATATCGTGTAGGAAAACGTTTTGAACTCACCGAAGCTGGTATTCAATTACATCAACAAGCATTGCTTTGGCAACAACAGCAACAACAATTAATGTCGCAATTGGCTATTGATGATGTACATGTTGGAGAGTGCCGAATAGCATGTTCTGGCTCGATGGCATTATTGTTGTATCCGCATTTAATTGATTACCAACTGCCGCACAAGCAATTACAAATATCCATAGAGGCTGCGCCCAATAAACGTATTATCGACAGTGTATTAACTAATCAAGTTGAAATAGGTATTGTGACTCAAGCGGTTTACATGGAAGAGTTACAGTTAACTGCACTAGGACAACAAGCTTTATGTATTGTTATGCCAAAAACGTATCAAGACAAATTAGTCGACTTTGAACAGATAATGGCATTAGGCATGGTTGCTCATCCAGATGCAATGCATTACTGGCAACAAATGGTCAGTCATTATTTTAGTCATAAACAAGCTGTTGCCCAGCAGGTACCCATACGCAGTTACGTTAATCAATTGCATCAAATATTAGTGCCAGTAGCGAAAGGGTTAGCTTTTGCTGTATTACCTCAATTTGCCGTCGACAGTTTTGCTCAGCCACAACAGATTTGCGTGGCAAAACTTGTGAGTGTTAAAGAACAAAAAAAGGGGGTAAGCGAGCCATTGTTTCTAATTCATAAAAAACATCGGCCTTTAGCGAGCCGCTATCAACCGATTATCGACACCATCAAACATCTCATATAGATGTCACTAAGGTGAAGGTGTCTTCAGTAATGGGTGTTAGTTGACAATGTTTTCCAGCGCATTTTCAATGTCGCTGTAGCGAAACTGATAACCCACATCGAGGAGTCTTGTAGGGAGAACAAATTGCCCTTCAGTGAGCAGTTGTGACATTTCACCCATAGCCAGTCTGAGAGCTAATGGCGGGGTGGTTATTTTTGCCGGGCGGTTGAGAACCTTTCCCAAAGTATGTGAAAATACTTCATTGCTAACGGGATTAGGCGCCGTTGCATTGAACACTCCTTGCAAGTGATTGTGGGTGAGCAGGTAGTTAATCAAGCCAAGTAAATCATCTAGGTGAATCCAACTCATACCTTGCTCGCCACTGCCAATCGGCCCACCCAGGCCAAGCTTGAAGGGCGGTAACATTTTTGCTAGTGCGCCACCATTTTTGCCGAGTACAATCCCAATGCGAGTAATACACACTCGAGTCTGTGGTGATTGGGCTTGAAGTGCAAGGTCTTCCCATTGTTGGCATATGTCATGGCTAAATTCAGCATGATAATCGCTTGTTTCATCAACAGGTGTTTGGCCTTGTCGGCCATAGTAACCGACAGCAGAAGCACTGATAAATGTATGCGGTGGTGTTGTACTATTACGGATTAGTTGAGTTAATGCGGCTGTGATGTCCCAACGGCTGTCACATATCAGTTTTTTTTGTTTGTTGCTCCAGCGTTTGTTGACTATGGGTTCACCTGCGAGGTTAATGACTGCATCAATATCGTCAAGGTGTGATTTGTCTGCAAGGGTTTGCCAGTATTGATGCTGGTTACCCAGAGTACTTTTGCCGTTATTCATATTGCGCGTCAATATGATCAGCTGGTGGTCGTTAAGTAATTTGACTAGTTGCTTGCCAACAAACCCCGTAGCACCAGTGATTAATATTCTCATGCAAACTCCCCCCTTTAGTCATTATCTACACATACGACAGTCGATCCCGAAATGATCATTAATTGGGTGTCAAATATGACCGTTATAGTGGTTTTTGGTAGCATAATTCCATCGACACTGAATCCGCAAAACGCAGTGCGTGGGGCTTATCTATTTCGACACTGGCAAATTCTACCCAATCATGTTCGCTGGCAATAGCGAGAGTTTGGTTGGTTAAGTTTTCCAGCAATGAAAAACGGTTATTTTCAATCAAGGCAATGATTTTTTTAGTAATGGTGCGATAATTCAATGCATCTTCAACATTGTTACTGTTGCGGGCCTTATCAGCACAATAATGAATTACCACATTAATGATGACATCCTGTTGATTATTGATTTCGTCATCTTTAATGCCGATATAAGTACGTAAACGTAAGTTTTTAATGCGTATAATAGCGGTTTCTGGTTTCATATGATGTCAGTGGTTCCCTATAAGTTGTTGTCAGCCCATATTGTCATCAACTGATATAAGAATCGACAAAAAATTTAATAGTTTGCAGTATGTAACTAGGGCCTGTTGATCTTTCAAGGTTGTTTTTGCAGCGAGTTGGTGGTCATTTGTACAAAGAAGAGACTTTGTGGTGTAGTTATTCTACATAAAAAGTCGATAATGCAGTAAAAATGACCAACAAATGCTGCCCGAAGGGTTCGGCTAAAAACGTTTTACTCTTTGTTGAGCGAATTTAGCTTAGATTGCTAGGCAGCAATCCTCTCGCCTCGATTAACACGTTTTTATCTCGAACAAAACTTAACCAGCAAAGATCAAAAGGCCCTAGATCTAGCTTAGCATATAGAATCATTTTAATGAGCAATAATAAGGATTTTTCGCTTTATGAAAGGAATACAACAATCTCCCATGGCAGTGCGCAGTTTTATCGTGATGGCCTGTGTGGTAGTTATTTTAGCCGGCATTAAAACCGCAAGCCCAATCGTGGTGCCATTTGTGTTGTCGGCATTTTTAGCGGTTATTTGTAATCCTGCCATTGTATTAATGTCGCGATTTCGTATTCCTAAATGGTTGTCTATTATTTTATTAATGGCCTTTATTGTATTGATGGGATTATGGCTAGCCAGTTTGGTAGGGAGTTCTATAAATGAGTTTTCCAAACAAATGCCTGTTTACCGCCAACAATTGATTGAGCAATTTGCGTGGGTTATTGAAAAGCTTCAAGATTTCAATATTCAGATTTCAAAACAAAAAGTGCTCGACTATTTTGACCCCGGAATGGCGTTATCCATGACCACCAATATGTTGTCTGGTGTGGGTAATGTGATGGCCAATTTATTTCTGATTATTTTGACTATCGTGTTTATGTTATTTGAAGCGCAATCTATGCCAAAAAAGTTTCATTTAGCGTTAGATGATCCCGATATGCGCCTTAAGCAAATAGACAAATTTCTGCAGTCGGTTAACCAATATATGGTAATCAAAACACTTGTCAGCATAGCGACTGCCACGGTAATAGGTATTGGGTTGAGCATCATCGGGGTTGATTATGCTTTGTTGTGGGCTGTGATTGCTTTCCTGTTTAATTATATTCCTAACATTGGATCTATTATTGCCGCGATACCAGCAGTGTTGTTGGCTTTTATTCAAATGGGCCCCGGCGCCGCAGGTATAACAGGATTACTTTACGTAGGTACCAATATGGTGATGGGTAACGTGGTTGAACCGCGCTTTATGGGGCGTGGTCTAGGCTTATCAACTTTAGTGGTGTTTTTATCTTTAATTTTTTGGGGCTGGTTACTTGGCTCAGTAGGGATGTTGTTGTCGGTGCCGCTAACCATGATTGTTAAAATAGGCTTAGAGTCGAGCGAATCGGGCAGTTGGCTGGCCATTTTATTGTCCGATGATGCTGAAGATACATCCGCTGACCCTGTTGGTGTAGATGATACTCATATCATCGCTGTAACTGACGAAAACAACGACCTTGATAATGACACTAAAGAGAAGTCATCAACATCAGATGTGTAACTGAATCGATTTAATTTATCTAATAAGAGAGTGTATGAAGCGTTTTTTACAAGTATTACCCAATATTACTTTTAGTGATGATGTTTGCCGTTTATTTCACGGACGTGGTGGATTATACCCTGGCGATGAGCATCTTTGCTTAGATTGGTATAACCCCGTACTGCTACTAACCAGTTTTAAAATGTTAGACAATGAACAACGTGATGAATTAGTTAATGCATTAGTGGAGTACTGGCAATTACAGCATCCAAGCAAACCATTGAATTTAGTCTATCAGTATCGTCATGGTGGCCAAACATTCAGTGAGTTGTTATTTGGTCAAGTGCCAGAGCAACATAGTGTGATTGAAAATGGCGCCCGCTTTATTGTGCATTTGCTTCGTGGGCAAAATCATGGTTTGTTTTTAGACATGGCGAATGGGCGTGCGTGGGTAAAACAGCATGCCAAATATAAAAAAGTGCTTAATTTATTTGCTTATACTTGTGGTTTTTCTGTGGCAGCCTTACAAGGTGGCGCCGATGAAGTGGTTAACATGGACATGAGTAAAGGTGCATTAAGTATAGGTAAACAAAATCATTTATTGAATGACTTGCCTGCAGGGGCGCGTTATTTAGGCCACGATATTTTTAAATCTTGGGGTAAGCTTACCAAGCTGGGGCCATATGATTTGATTGTTGCCGATCCGCCTAGTAATCAACGCGGTAGCTTTGTCGCAACCAAGGACTATGAGCGTTTATTAAAACGTTTACCTGACTTGTTAACTCCTCAAGGGGAGGTGTTGTTGTGCCTTAACGCACCAGAACTCGGTTGTGACTTCCTTATGCAGCAAGTCGAAGATACTGCACCACAATTAACCTATATTGAACGTATTGCGAATCCCGATGTATTTGCCGACAGTGATGAGCAAAAATCCTTAAAAGTATTACGTTATCGCTTAAGTTAACCTGATTTATATTGTTTAAATGCCGACGCCCCAAATGGTTGTCGGCTTTTTTTTGTTAACTCATGGTTGTTAGTAAAAGGTTAGCAGTTTGGTTGAGCAAGTTTATTTTTATGCCTTATACTTTATGTTAGCAAAGCGCGATATTCCTCAATAATTCGATTAGATAATCCTTTATTTAATCGGTATTTATGTTCAATAACCCTGATCTAACTAATGAATAATCAAAATTGATGATCTAGATCATATTAACCTCGTTTTACCAATTTGTGAGTATATAGTTTGTAACTGCATTAACGATAAAATTCTCACGAGTCTTAATGAAGCAGCAATGAAACGATGATAATTCATTGTTCTTATCCCCACTCTTGGAGGGTCCATGAGTAATGAAACCGAAAGCAAAAAGGGTTTAGAGTTAAAGATTTTTATCTTTTTAACTGTTTTTTTAGCCCCAATCTTGTCTGTGCTACTGGTTAGCGCGCTAGGCTTTAGTATCTGGTTTAGCCAAATTTTAACTGGGCCCCCAGGCGCGGGTTAATTCTTTAATAATAAATAATAACTAATGTGAGAATGATGTATGAGCAATGAACTTCACGTAACCAGCCTAATTGTCCAAGTACAACCTGAGCAAATGGCTGAAGTAAGAAAAAAAATTATGGCCATCGAGAATGCTGAGTTGTCAGCTAATAATGACGTTAAGTTAGTTGTTGTCGTTGAAGGGTCAAGCCAAAAATCGTTGATGGATGATATTTCGACGATTAATGCCATTCCAGGTGTGTTGTCTGCCACCATGGTTTATCACCAAAGTGAAGAGCTTAAAGAAGGTGAGATATGAAAATGAATAGACGCGATTTTATGAAAGCCAATGCCGCTATCGCAGCGGCAAGTGTTGCAGGCTTAGCATTGCCAACGACGGCAAGTAACCTGATCACAAGCTCTGAGCAAACCAAATTAGAGTGGAACAAAGCACCCTGTCGTTTTTGTGGTACAGGTTGTTCAGTCATGGTTGCTACCCGTGATGGTAAAGTTGTTGCCACCCATGGTGATGCAAACAGTGAAGTTAACCGTGGCTTAAACTGTATAAAAGGTTATTTCCTTTCTAAAATTATGTATGGTCGCGATCGTCTGCAAACGCCAATGCTACGTATGACCGACGGTAAATACGACAAGCATGGCGAATTTACTCCTATCTCATGGGAAAAAGCCTTCGACACTATGGCAGAACGTTGGAAAGCCACCATAAAAGCTAAAGGGCCAACAGCTGTTGGTATGTTTGGTTCTGGTCAGTGGACCGTATGGGAAGGTTATGCAGCGGTTAAGTTGATGAAAGCGGGTTTTGGTTCAAACAATATCGACCCTAATGCTCGTCACTGTATGGCATCTGCGGTTGGCGGCTTTATGCGTACCTTTGGTATTGATGAGCCAATGGGGTGTTATGACGATATGGAAGCGGCTGATGCATTTGTGCTTTGGGGCTCAAATATGGCCGAAATGCACCCTATTTTGTGGACTCGTGTAACCGATCGACGCTTAAGTGCGCCACACGTTAAAGTTGCCGTATTATCTACCTTTGAACATCGTTCATTTGACCTTGCCGATTTACCCATTGTATTCACGCCGCAAACCGATTTGGCGATGCTTAACTTTATTGCAAACTATATTATTCAAAATAATAAAGTGAATAAAGATTTCGTCAAAAAGCATGTTAATTTCCGTAAGGGAACGACAGACATTGGTTATGGTTTACGTCCTACGCATCCGTTACAAATGAAAGCTAAAAACGTTGGTACAGCGGGTGATTCTACGCCAATGAGTTTTGACGAATTTGCCAAATTTGTGGCCGACTATGACGTTGAATCAGTGAGTAAGTTGTCAGGCGTACCTGAACATAAGCTTATTGAACTAGCTGAGTTGTATGCTGATCCAGATCGTAAAGTAACATCATTCTGGACCATGGGCTTTAACCAGCACACTCGTGGTGTGTGGTGTAATAACCTGATTTATAATATTCACTTGTTAGTCGGTAAAATTTCGACTCCAGGTAACAGCCCATTCTCATTAACGGGTCAACCTTCTGCTTGTGGTACAGCACGTGAAGTCGGAACTTTCTCGCATCGTTTACCTGCTGACATGGTGGTGACTAACCCTGAGCACAGGAAACATGCTGAAGAAATTTGGCATATCCCAAGCGGTATTATCCCACCTAAGCCTGGTTATCATGCTGTTGAGCAAAACCGTCGTTTAAAAGATGGCGACCTGAACTGTTATTGGGTACAGGTAAACAACAACATGCAAGCAGGCCCAAACATCAATGAAGAAGGTTTACCTGGTTATCGTAACCCTGAAAACTTCATTGTTGTATCAGATGCGTACCCAACGGTCACCACACAAGCCGCTGATTTGATTTTACCAACCGCAATGTGGGTGGAAAAAGAAGGTGCATACGGTAACGCAGAACGTCGTACTCAATTTTGGCACCAAATGGTTAAAGCTCCTGGTGAGTCACAATCAGATTTATGGCAGTTAATGGAGTTCTCTAAGCGATTCACCACTGACGAAGTTTGGCCTGCTGACGTGCTAGCAGCAAACCCTTCATTTAAAGGTAAAAGCTTATTTGAAGTGCTTTATCAAAATGGCAATGTTGAAAAATTCCCATTAAGCGATGCCGATCCAAAATATTTAAATGATGAAGCTAAGCACTTTGGTTTTTATGTGCAAAAAGGCCTGTTTGAAGAATATGCTACTTTCGGTCGTGGTCATGGCCATGATTTAGCTGACTTTGATGTGTACCACAAAGAGCACGGTTTACGCTGGCCTGTGGTTAATGGTAAAGAAACTAAATGGCGTTTCCGTGAAGGGTCTGATCCATACGTTAAAGCTGGTAAAGATTTTGAATTTTATGGTAAGCCTGATGGTCGTGCGGTTATTTTTGCATTACCTTACGAGCCAGCAGCGGAAGAGCCGGATGAAGAATACGATATCTGGTTATCAACAGGCCGTGTACTTGAGCATTGGCATTCAGGTTCGATGACACAACGTGTCCCAGAATTATACAAAGCTTTCCCTGATGCTGTGTGCTTTATGCATCCTGACGATGCTAAAAAGCGTGGTTTACGTCGCGGTGACGAAATTAGAGTGATTTCTCGTCGTGGTGAAATTAAAACACGAGTCGAAACGCGCGGACGTAATAAGCCACCTGTCGGCCTTGTATTTGTACCTTGGTTTGATGCAAGCCAGCTCATTAATAAAGTGACGTTAGATGCGACAGATCCTTTGTCAAAACAAACAGACTTTAAAAAATGTGCCATTAAGATTGTTAAGGCTTAAGGAGACAGACCATGAAAGCAGGTAAATTATTATCGATTATCGCATTACTAGGTATCTCTGTAAGTGTAATGGCTGCCAGCGTACCCGAAGAAAAAATCGATACATTACGTTTAGCCCCAATTAATGTAGAACCGACACCGCCAGCCATGCAAGCGGTGATCAATACCGATGTTAAGCAGGTTCGTAACTACCCAATGCAGCCACCAGTTATCCCACATAAGATAGATGGTTATCAGATAGATCTTAAAGTGAATAAGTGTATCCAGTGCCATGCACGAACTAGTACTGGTCATTCACAGGCTCCAATGGTGAGTGTGACTCACTATATGGATCGTGACAATAATTTCTTGGCGGAATTATCACCGCGTCGTTACTTCTGTACTCAGTGCCATGCGCCGCAGTTAGATGCCAAGTTACTTGTTGAAAATGATTTTGTCGATATTGATCACTTAATTAAGGCGAAAGCCGCGGTTAAGCATTAGGAGTCACTATGATTGCAAAATTATTTGAACAACTAAAGCTAGTGTGGAAAGTACTCTGTCGTCCCAGTGTTCATTACAGTTTAGGCTTTTTGACCATTGGAGGTTTTATTGCAGGGGTTATTTTCTGGGGTGGTTTTAACACTGCGTTAGAGCTGACCAACCGTGAGCAATTCTGTATTGGTTGCCATGAGATGGAAAATAACGTTTATAAGGAACTGCAAACCACTATTCACTTTACTAACCGAAGTGGTGTGCGTGCAACTTGTCCTGATTGTCATGTGCCACATAACTGGACCGACAAAATTGCCCGTAAAATGCAAGCGTCTAAAGAAGTGTGGGGCAAAATATTCGGCACCATTAATACCCGTGAAAAGTTTGAAGCAAAGCGTCGCCATTTGGCTGAAAATGAATGGAATCGACTCAAAGCGAACGATTCTTTAGAGTGTCGTAACTGTCATAACTTTGATTATATGGATTTTACTCGTCAGTCTAAGCGTGCATCGCAAATGCATTCTACGTCTTTGGCTAGTGGCGAAAAAACCTGTATCGATTGTCATAAAGGGATTGCCCACCAATTACCCGATATGGCAGGTGTTGAAGGGTTTTAACTGATTTAGTATTGCAAGCGCATATAAAAGGCCAGCAAATTTGCTGGCCTTTTATTTTATGCAAATTAGAACGAAAGTCGTTTAGGTTAAATCAACTTGTTGGCCAATTACATCAATTAAATACTCTGTAAAAACATGACCATGGTTTTGCAACATTTTGGGGAACATCGAAATCGGTGTGAGCCCTGGAAAGGTATTAATTTCATTCAAGAGGATTTGATTGTCCTGAGTTAAAAAGAAATCAATGCGCGATAAGTGGCGCAGCTTCATTCCTTTAAAGGCTTTAATTGCATAATCACGGATTTGTTGGCTAACTTCTGGGCTGAGATTGTCTGCAACCACGTCAGTACGGGCTTTGCTGTTTTTAGCGTACTTCTCGTCAAATGAGTAAAAGCTATTGCTGTCGCAAATAATCTCACCCGGTAAGGTGGCGATTACTTCACCTTGATATTCGTACACGGCGACTTCTAATTCGCGGGCCTGAATCGTTTGCTCAACCACAACGTAAGGGGCATAACTAAAAGCGTCTTTTAGTACCTTGGCAATATTAGCTTTCACATCGACTTTATAACAACCCACAGATGAACCTTGTGAAGCGGCTTTAACAAATACCGAGCCCCAATTATCAAATGCGGCTTCAGTTTGCTTAATCGCATCATCATCTAGCTGATGTAAAAAAATATAAGGTGTATTTGGAACGCCTAAAGCTGAAAACCACATTTTAGCGGTTATTTTGTTAAAACAATTACTTGAGGCTTCTGACTCACAACCAAAGTAGGGCAGCTGTATTAAGTTAAAATATGATTGAATGTCGCCAGTTTCTCCAGGAAACCCATGAATACATGGAATCACATAATCAACTGGCCAAGGTGGCGTACTGTTATCTTCAAAACGGATATCACGGCGATTCGTCAAGTCGCATAACTTACCGTCTTCCGTGTGGTAATGCCCATGTTGATCAAGCACTAATTTACACACCGAAAATTTATCAGACTTAGCTAATGATGACTCAAAAAAAAGGGCTGACATCAACGAAATGTCATGTTCTGCGCCGCCTCCGCCGCATAATAACAGCAGATTAATTTTTGGCATGGTAACTCCTGGGAAAGTAAAATATGAACTAAAAAATGGAATGGGTATAAAGGTATTTAACCTAAAAAATTGCCCTTATGATAAAGAAGGAGGCCTATAAAGTGCAAGTAAGAGTTAACACTATTTCAGTTTAAAAAGGATGTTGTTATCTACACTGTTTGAACGTTGCTGTTTACCCTTGTTAAGGCTTTGTGTTCTGGTCAACTCCAACCGGACACTTTTCTAAAAGATATTTCAAAATCTATCGGTGACTGATCAGCATTTGCCGAGTGCAGTCGCTCTAGATTGTAATATTTCATATATTTAGCTACATCATC
>NZ_JBSQBN010000090.1:0-19925 GCF_053850585.1 Shewanella sp. A22 | reverse complement strand
CTGAGAGACTCCATTCTGGCGGGTTTCAAAGTCCTTTATGCTTCGTTAGATGCTTTCAAAATACGACTGCATGGTCTATTTTTTTCCATAAAAAATAAGACATTCCCACCATCCATGGCGGTCAGATACTGGAGGTAGAGTAACGCAGGAGCTTGTTACCGAGGATCACTATTCGCTTCAATCATCTGCCTTGCCTACAGCACTTTGAACTCCCGTTGAAAGATCACATATTTAATAGGATTGGTATGACTTGTTTTATATCAATTATTGTTAATATAAAAGGCTTAGCAAATCTTTGCTAAGCCTTTTTATATTTTATCCCAACCTCGCACAGTAACTCTTTGAGGGCCGAATATTTACAATTAACTTGTCACCGACGAAGTTACCTTTATTATTCTGATTTTTCTTTGGCTGGCAGCACATCAACCATATTTGATTCAGCGGAAGCATTCGCGTGCTTGGCTTTCTTGTCGGCGGCTAATTCTTTAGCTTGCTCTGATGCCTCTTGTTTCACTAATTCAGCTTCTTCTTCTGCCAACAAGCGAGTCTTTTCATCTCGCTCAAACTGTGCAAGTTCTTCCTCTTTTTTACGTGCTTTATCAATTGCACGTTGTTCTGCTTCTTGCGCTTCACGAATGGCACGCGCTTCGGCTGCAGCCTTGGCTTCCACTTCGGCTAACTCTTTTGCTTTACGCTCCGCTTCATCATCGAGCGCTCGCTGAATAACAGCTTGGTCTTGTGCCTCTTGTGGCAATAAACTGATTAACTCAATCCCCACAGGTAACTCAGCCACTTCGACACCAGATATCACTCTTACTTTACCTTCTTTAGTTAAATAAACCAAAGGCATAGCTGTTTCACCATAACGTTTTTTAAAATGTGAAAAAGTAAAGTTTTCGGTGATATTAGTAATTTTTAAGACTGCCCCTTTTGCCATTAAGGTGGCAATTTTAGCGTATGAAATATTTTCACCGAATAAGCATAAGCGTTTTAAATATGATTCAGACAACTGATGACGTGCACTCGCGCTATCAGCGTTGTTTAAACCATAGACTTTTTCTGTTCCCATTAAATCTTGAAAGTGAAATGTCACCAATGGATTTAACTGACGATAGGGAGACATGACCAAGACTCGGCCAATGCCACTGAGATCCATATAGTTTGATGCATGCTCAGAAGCTGGATTACCAAAATACACTGGAATATTATCCATACGTGCTTGGCGAATACTGTCCCAGTTATTATCGGCAAGAATAACCTTAATATTCTTCGAAATTAAAATAGATGCTAATTCACGGGAGAATTTAGATGCTCCAAAGATTAGCAATCCTTGATTAGACCCTTCTTTTACCCCCAAAAACGTAGCCCAGCGTCCAGCCGTTAAACTTTGAATAACCACCGTACCAATAATGATCAAGAAAACTAAGGGGACAATTGAACTTGCACCTTCTAAACCAACAGATTCTAACTTGATGGCAAATAATGAAGAAATGGCAGCTGCGACAATACCGCGCGGAGCTACCCAACTTAGAAACCACTTATCTTTTGACGATAAACTGGTGCCCAAGCCTGAAATCCAAATACTCAAAGGCCGAGCAATAAACATCACCACAAGTAACACACCTAAACCACCAAAGCCAAGGTCTAACATGGCACCAGAATCTAGACGGGCAGCTAGCAAAATAAATAGCGCAGAAATGAGCAGTACGGTAAGGGTTTCTTTAAACTCAAGAATGTCTGCAATGTCAACACCACGCATGTTGGCTAACCAAATTCCCATTACGGTTACAGTTAATAATCCTGATTCTTCTTGAACAATATTTGAGCCAACAAATATTCCAAGCATGATCGTCAGCACTGCGGTGTTACGTAAATAATGTGGAAATAAGTTTTTTCTAATGGCTAAGCCGGTTAAAAAACCTGCTGCTGCACCTAAACCAAAACCGAGCAATAAGGTTAATCCTAAAGCATGTAAAACATGCGAAGTTGGATCCGCTGTAACCGCGATGTATTCGAACACTAAAACAGCAAGTAAGGCACCAATAGGATCAATCACAATACCTTCCCAACGTAATATACTGGCGAGGTTAGATTTGGGTTGTACTGTACGTAGCATTGGCACAATAACTGTTGGTCCCGTCACAACTACCAATGCACCAAATAGCATGGCAATAGCCCAGTCGAATCCTAAAATAAAATGCGCTGCAGGAGCGATACATGCCCAAGTAATAAAAGCGCCAATGGTGACAAGATTTGTCACCATTCGTCCATGCTCTTTTATTTCTTTAAAATTAAGCGTCAGGGCCCCCTCAAAAAGGATGACCGCAACGCCTAACGAAATGATAGGAAACAATAAATCGCCAAAGATTTCATCAGGATCTAATATCCCTAATCCAGGTCCTAACAGTAAACCACATAATAAAAGTGGTAAAATGGCTGGTAAATGTAATTTCCAACCAACCCATTGACACAATAGCGACAGCACGCCAATTAAAGCAAGCATACCTGTAATGTGTTCAACCATAATGATTTCCTTTTATATTACTCTTGTTGCTCTAATTAACTCAAAATAGCAATAAGGTTCACGTTCGTATCGTGTTTTAATAACTTTTATGTGCCTGTCTTTGGTACTTAGCATGGTAAAAACGCCTAGCGCACTATATCAATATCACAATCTATACTCTTTTTGATGACAATATTATTAACCCTATTTACACGACATTTGTATGTTTGCACTAAGCAATGTAGCTGGCAAAATTCAGCATATAACATACTAATTTATCTATGGGATCAAGCTTTTTTTGATCGACTTCACATTTTATACCATTTGAAAGTTTGATGGGTAAATATCTTATCTAAACAACCACAACTCATCATTTACAATTTATATTAAAATGATAAAAATCAGATACTAAAGCGTAAACCTTACAAATATGTCTTTTATTTTATGGCCACTAAAACAAAAACCTCAGCAACTGCTGAGGTTTTATGATTAAGTGAATAACACGTTTATTGCGGAACCCTAACTTTACCTTCCATTAATACCCTAGCACTGCGGCTCATAATGGCTTTTTTTACTTGCCATTGACCGTCAATTAACTGCGCTTCGGCACCTACTTTTAAGGTGCCTGAGGGATGACCAAAGCGTACAGAACTTCGCTCTCCACCGCCTGCTGCAAGATTTACTAAAGTACCAGGAATTGCCGCGGCGGTTCCAATTGCCACCGCTGCAGTCCCCATCATGGCATGATGCAACTTCCCCATAGAAAGTGCACGCACCACTAGGTCAATATCATTGATGGTGACCGTTTTGCCACTTGAAGAATCATACTGCGCAGGGGGCGCAACAAAGGCCACTTTCGGTGTATGCTGACGTGCGGCTGCGTCATCAACATGATTAATTAAGCCCATTTTTACCGCACCGTAGGCACGAATTGTTTCAAACATTGCTAAAGCGTTATCATCATTATTAATGTTATCTTGCAGTTCAGTCCCAAGATAATTAATATCGATAGCATTGATAAAAATGGTTGGTATGCCCGCATTTATCATGGTCGCTTGCAAACGCCCTATCCCAGGTACGTCAAGTTGATCAACCACATTTCCTGTTGGAAACATTGCCCCTTCACCATCCGCGGGGTCTAAAAACTCGACTTGCACTTCAGCGGCAGGAAACGTCACCCCATCAAGCTCAAAGTCACCCGTTTCTTGAACTTCACCATTGGTTATTGGTACATGAGCAATAATAGTTTTGCTAATGTTAGCTTGCCAAATACGCACCACAGCGGTGCCATTGTGAGGGATGCGACTTGGATCGATTAACCCATTACTAATAGCAAATGACCCCACTGCAGCGGTTAAATTGCCGCAGTTACCACTCCAATCAACAAACGGCTTATCAATAGAGACCTGACCGAATAAATAATCAACATCGTGTTCAGCCTGGTTACTTTTAGATAAGATCACTGTTTTGCTAGTACTGGACGTTGCTCCCCCCATGCCATCGGTATGTTTAGCATATGGATCGGGACTACCAATCACTCGAAGTAATAAAGTATCACGTGCGGTCCCCGGCACTTGGGCGGCTTGAGGTAAATCTGTTAAGCTAAAAAAAACGCCTTTACTCGTACCGCCCCGCATATAAGTAGCAGGTATTCTAATTTGTGGTAAATGAACCATAACTTCATCCTAGAATGTAAATTCAGTAAATCGGTCGTTTATCGTTATCAACGACCGATTAAGCTAGATAATTGCACGCTAATTAACTTGCTGCTTCGTTTGCTAAAAAGTCTTGGGCAAAGCGTTGTAGTACGCCACCAGCTTCATAGATAGAGCATTCTTCAGCAGTATCCAAACGACACTTAACGGGAATTGTCACTTGCTCTCCATTCTTACGCGTCATTACGACTGATAACATGGTACCAGGCTGACGTTCGCCTACCACATCATAAGTTTCGGTGCCATCAATATGAAAAGTATGACGATTATGGCCTGCAGTGAACTCAAGCGGTAACACGCCCATACCAACTAAGTTAGTGCGGTGAATACGCTCAAAGCCTTCAGCAACAATCACTTCAACGCCAGCTAGACGCACACCTTTAGCGGCCCAGTCTCGTGACGAACCTTGGCCATAATCAGCGCCAGCGATAATAATTAATGGTTGCTTGCGATCCATATAGGTTTCGATGGCTTCCCACATGCGAGTAACTTTACCTTCTGGCTCTATGCGCGCCAGTGATCCTTGCTTCACTTTACCATTTTCAAGCACCATTTCGTTAAACAGCTTTGGATTAGCAAACGTGGCACGTTGCGCCGTTAAATGATCACCTCGGTGAGTGGCATATGAGTTAAAGTCGGCTTCTGGTAAACCCATTTTATGCAAATATGCACCCGCAGCACTGTCAAGCATGATCGCGTTGGATGGCGATAAATGATCGGTAGTAATATTATTACCCAGTACGGCTAACGGACGCATACCTTTCATGGTACGCACCCCAGCTAATGCCCCCTCCCAATATGGCGGACGACGAATATATGTACTCTGTGGACGCCAGTCATATTGTGGGTTAACGTGACTGCCGTATTCGACTTTAATATCGAACATTGGCTCGTACACTTTACGGAACTGTTCTGGTTTAACGCTTTTTTTCACAACAGCATCAATTTCTTCATCAGTTGGCCAAATGTCTTTTAATGTGACCGCTTGTCCTTGCTTATCGATGCCTAAAATATCTTTTTCAATATCAAAACGGATCGTACCAGCAATGGCGTAAGCAATCACAAGTGGTGGTGAGGCTAAAAATGCCTGTTTTGCGTAGGGATGGATCCGACCATCGAAGTTACGATTACCAGACAATACTGCAGTGGCATATAAGTCACGATCTATCACTTCTTGTTGAATAACCGGATCTAGCGCACCGCTCATACCGTTACAAGTTGTACAGGCAAAGCCAACAATGCCAAAACCTAAATTTTCAAGCTCAGGTAATAAACCTGCTTCTTCTAAATACAGCTGCACCGCTTTAGAACCAGGAGCTAAGGATGATTTAACCCAAGGTTTGCGTAACAAGCCACGCTCATTAGCATTACGAGCCAATAGTCCTGCGGCAATCATGTTACGTGGATTACTGGTATTGGTACAACTGGTGATGGCTGCAATAATTACTGCACCGTCTGGCATTTTTCCTGGTTCATTTTCAACCACACCACTAATACCTCGGGCGGCCAATTCTGAAGTAGGCACGCGATTATGCGGGTTTGATGGCCCTGCTATATTACGACCGACAGAAGACAAATCAAATTGCAGTACTCGCTCATACACTGCATCTGTAAGCGTATCAGCCCATAATCCGGCTTGTTTCGCATAGGTTTCAACGAGCTTAACTTGAGTGTCATCACGTCCTGTCAATGTAAGATAATCGATAGTTTGTTTATCAATATAAAACATCGCGGCGGTCGCGCCATATTCTGGTGTCATATTAGTAATAGTTGCACGGTCGCCAAGGGTTAAATGCGTTGTGCCCTCGCCATAAAACTCAAGGTATGACGACACCACTTTTTGCGCGCGTAAATATTCGGTTAACGCCAACACAATATCGGTTGCGGTAATACCAGGTTGCGGTTTGCCAGTTATTTCAACACCTATAATATCCGGTAAACGCATATAAGAAGCACGGCCTAACATCACGCTTTCTGCTTCTAACCCTCCCACACCGATGGCTATTACTCCCAATGCGTCAACATGTGGTGTATGGCTGTCTGTGCCCACTAGAGTGTCAGGAAAAGCGACACCATCAAGCGCATGGACAACTGGTGACATTTTTTCTAAGTTAATTTGGTGCATAATACCGTTACCCGGTTGGATAACATCAACATTTTTAAAGGCCGTTTTAGTCCAGTTAATAAAATGAAACCGATCTTCATTACGTCGGTCTTCAATTGCGCGGTTTTTCTCAAACGCATCTTTTTCAAAGCCTGCATGCTCTACAGCTAAAGAATGATCGACAATAAGCTGAGTGGGAACGACAGGATTTACTTTTGATGGATCCCCGCCTTTCTCGGCAATCGCATCACGAAGACCGGCTAAATCAACCAATGCGGTTTGGCCTAAAATATCGTGACAAACAACACGTGCAGGAAACCACGGAAAATCAAGATCGCGTTTACGCTCGATAAGTTGTTTTAACGAGTCAACCAGCATGTCAGGAGAACAACGACGCACTAGATTCTCGGCAAATACACGAGAACAATAAGGAAGTTTGGCATAAGCTCCGGGCTCAATAGTATCTACGGCTTCTTGGGTATCAAAATAATCCAGTTGGGTGCCTGGCAAAGGTTTACGATAATTAATATTCATAACAACATCCACATTACATACAAAGTTTTATTAAAGCCGAACTATATTGATAGCTCGGCAAGTGGATTAGCGCTGGCTAATTGGCACGACTTTACGAGGCTCGCTACCAACATAGTCAGCACTTGGGCGAATAATGCGGTTGTTTGAACGTTGCTCCATTACGTGAGCAGCCCAACCTGTTAACCGTGAACAGACAAAAATGGGGGTAAACAATTTAGTTGGTATGCCCATAAAGTGATAAGCCGATGCGTGGAAAAAATCTGCATTACAAAAAAGTTTTTTTGTGTCCCACATAAACTCTTCACAAGCAACAGAGATATCGTATAAAGATGTATCGCCATTTTCATGAGCTAGTTTTTCAGACCAGGCTTTAATGATTACGTTACGAGGATCTGAGTCACGGTAAATAGCATGGCCGAAACCCATAATTTTTTCTTTACGCTCTAACATTAATGCCATTTGGACTTTAGCATCGTCTGGCGAACTAAATTTTTGGATCATATCCATTGCAGCTTCGTTAGCACCGCCATGTAATGGGCCCCGTAAAGTACCAATGGCGCCAGTGACACACGAATACATATCAGACAAAGTTGATGCGCAAACACGTGCAGTAAAGGTAGATGCATTAAATTCATGTTCTGCATATAAAATCAGCGACACGTCCATGACTTTACGATGCTGAGCTGATGGCGTTTCACCATTAAGCAGTTTAAGAAAGTGACCACCAAGAGAGTCTTCATCTGTGGTGCAATCAATTTCAACCCCATCATGGCTATAACGATACCAATAACACATGATGGCAGGAAATGCGGCTAATAAACGGTTAGCAGCTTTGTTCTGTTGAGTAAAATCTACTTCAGGTTCAAGATTACCCAAGAAAGAGCAACCTGTACGCATTACATCCATTGGATGCGCATCTGCTGGCACTAATTTTAAGACAGCTTTTAACGCATCGGGTAAATCACGCTGCGCAAACAATTCATTTTTATAAGCACTTAATTGCGCTTGAGTGGGTAGTTCGCCATTAAATAATAAATAGGCCACTTCTTCAAAAGTTGCGTTATCGGCTAAATCTGACACATCGTAACCACAATAGGTCAAGCCTGAACCTGATTTGCCCACAGTGCATAGTTTTGTTTCGCCAGCACTTTGTCCACGTAATCCTGCGCCTGATAATTTCTTGTCTACCATGATATATCTTCCTTCTTATGCTTGCCGAGTGGTCCCATCATGACCACACGCTTGTAGGGTATGTGTGTATTGTTATTAATATGGTTATTTATTTTTACCTTGGGCGAATAAACTATCTAATTTTTGTTCGTAGTCGTGATATCCAAGGTAGTCATACAAATCCATACGTGTTTGCATACTACCAACAACTGCTTTTTGATCGCCATCGGTTAATATAGCACTGTAAACCGTTTCAGCGGCTTTATTCATCGCACGAAATGCACTTAATGGATATAACACCATTGCAGCGCCCCACTCGCCTAATTGTTGCTTATTCCATAATTCTGTTTGGCCAAATTCTGTAATATTAGCCAATATAGGCACATCAAGAGCTTCAGAAAATGCTCTGTAATGCGCTTCAGTTTTTATGGCTTCAGCAAAAATCCCGTCTGCGCCTGCTGCAACATAGGCCTTAGCACGCTCAATAGCCGCTTCAAGACCTTCTTGAGCAAATGAGTCTGTACGGGCCATAATGAAAAAGTCTGGATCGACACGGGCATCAACAGCCGCTTTGATGCGATCAACCATTTCCTCTACTGGGACAATTTCTTTATTGGGACGATGACCACAACGTTTTTGTGCCACTTGATCTTCCATGTGTACGGCTGCTGCACCAGCTTTTTCCATATCACGGATAGTCTTAGCAATATTAAATGCCCCACCCCAACCAGTATCAATATCCACCAGCAAGGGTAAATCACACGCAGACGTAATACGTTGCACATCAACCAACACGTCATTTAACGATGTCATGCCTAAATCAGGCAAACCATAAGAAGCATTAGCCACGCCACCACCCGACAAATAAATCGCCTGATGTCCAATTTGTTTTGCCATCATCGCGGCATAAGCGTTAATGGCACCCACTATTTGTAGTGGTTTATTATTAGCTAATGCTTGACGAAATTTTTTACCTGCACTCATGATATTTCCCTCTATACAATTAACACTGTAGGCGCTATAGGCCACTGATAAGTTGTTACGCTAATTTGTGTTCAATACTATTCTGTGAATACATAATATGACGACGCATTAACATTTCGGCTAATTCGGCATCGCGGTTTAAAATGGCTTGAACAATATGCTTGTGTTCATCATAAGCTGTCGTTACACGTGGTCCAGCCATGCCAAGTTGTACACGATACATGCGCACTAAATGGTAAATACCATCAAATAACATTGAAATTAAGTGTTTGTTTTTGCTGCCTAGAATGATGCGATAATGAAAATCAACATCACCTGCTTCTTGGTAATAAGACTCACCACCCTTCACTTCATCAAAGTGTGATTGCAATAAAGCATTTAAATCGGCAATTTCATCATCAGTCATGTTTTTTGCCGCCAAACGAGCCGCCATTCCTTCAAGTGACTCTCGTACTTGATAGAGTTCTATCAACCCTTGAGGAGATAACGCGACCACGCGAGCGCCGACATTGGCTTTGCGCTCAACAATATGGCATGACTCTAATCGGTTAATAGCTTCACGAATAACCGCTCTACTAACAGCATATTTTGTCGACAATTCAGTTTCACTTAACTTAGAGCCTGCTTGAATGCGCCCTTCGACAATATCATCGCGAAGCGCTAAAAAGGTTTTGTCTGCTGCAGTAATAGGCTGATTCATGGTCTGACCTTAGGTTTAAAATGAGAAAACCAAAACAAGTTGTCGACAATATAGCACTTTAATGGCTTGTTACAACCTAAATATGACATTGTTGTCGACAATAATTCAAAATCACCCTAAAGTGTTAGCAATTGCTAATTTGTGCACTCAATCAGGAAAACCATAGCTCAGCTCATGCTAATATTACTAACACCAAGCTTTTACATAACAAGCTTGTGACAACTTTGCTCGGTCAACTAAAATAGACATTCAAAATTGATAAAATAAGGGTCTCTTAATGAGCCAACATTTAGCCTGCCAACTTGAGTTAATCCATTTGTTTGTCCATGTTGTGAATGCAGGAGGCTTCTCATCAGCAGCGCAAGAGTTGGCGTTACCGATTGCAACCGTTAGCCGTAAAGTCAGTAAACTAGAGCACAGTTTAAATACACAATTGATTATGCGCAGTACTCGAAAATTGCGTTTAACAGAAGAAGGCGGTGCATTATTTGATCGTTACCACAATATTGTGGCGCAATTTGACGACTTATGTGGTCAAGCAATTAATGAGCCTCAAAGCACCTTAAGAATTTCGACACCAATTTCAATTACCTCAATGATATTAATCGAGGCAATTAATGACTTTTCTAAACTTCATCCCAACATCCAACTGCACATCACTCAAAATAACAGCACTATTGATTTAATTGATGAGGGTGTTGACGTCGCCATTGTTGGTGGAGCTCAACCTGACTCATCTTGGGTTTCAACGTCGTTGGGTGTATTAAATTATGGTTTATATGCGTCGCCACAATATTTACAACAGGTGGATGACTTACATCATCCTAATCAATTATCACAACATCAGTTGATTAAAGTATGGCCACTGTTTAACTGGACCTTAAAAAAACGCAGTGGTGAACAGTTTTACTATGATGGCCCAGCCAAATTAACCTTAGGTGATTTACATGGTGCAGTGCGAGCTGCTGTTGGTGATGGTGGGATTTTATATGGACCTGAATTATTTGTTAAACAACAACTTTTGAATGGCGAACTCGTTAATGTATTACCAGAATGGACAGGTGAACATCGCCGGATCAGTGTGTTGTACCATCAACGTCGTCAACAACCTTTGAAAGTTAAATTATTTATTGAATTTATACAACAACGTGCAGCAACCATCTTTGACTTGTTTTAACCATGTGAAAGCTTGGAACAATGACACAGCCAACGTGATGTAAGGTCTATTGAACATGATTAACGAAAGCAATAATGCCACTGACATTATCTGTCAATGGCATCCCAGTAAATAACCCCTAATGACTAATACAAATACACATTTAAGCTACAGGCACCATGCGCCCCAACCACCAATGCTTGTTCAATATCAGCCGTTTTAGACGGACCAGCAATAAATAGACCTAAGTCACCTTGATTAAGTGATACTTGGTTCATCGCTTGATGCAAATTGGCTACAATGCTATCTCTAGGTATGGCCAGTATAAGGTTTTCGCATATAAATGGTGTGACCCTATGGCTAGGTTGATTCACCCAAATCGCACCATTTTCAGCAACCCCTATTTCGCCAGGAATGACAGCATAATCAATATCAGCTAATTGATGAGCAATTGCTGGCACTTGGCGATTGGCTTTAATGCCTTCCATTAATGAGATAACTTGAAAGTTTTGTGCAACCAAATCATCGACAGCCTTTTGAAGCGAGGCTAAACCACCATCTTGATGAAGTGTCCCCGCAACAGTCTGCAAGCTTGCAGAAAATTGTCCGATAAGGTCTTCATTATTAGGCACAACATTAATTTCGGGCATGACATGTTGCTCTAATGCCGATTGTGATAATGCAGATAGAATACTCTGTTTATTCGACATATTAACGGTTCCTATTTTTGTTATACCAGCTGGCAAAGCTTGATTGAGGTGCGACAGGTAATTCGCGATATTTACCCCATGCACCACTAAATGGTTTGAGTAAACTGCCCGGTAATACCCGCAATGCTAGTCTTGCGGCAGACATTGAAGTATTCATCAATGTTTCATTGGCCATAAAGCGCCCAACTAATGGCATATAACCGCTTTTACCATAAGGTAATGTTTTTGCTTCCGCTTTTAAGCGGCGATGATGAGCAATAATTTTATCTAACGGTACCATCGTTGGACACACATAAGTACAACTACCACATAAGGTACAAGCCCATGGAATAGAATTAGTTTCATCGTGTTTCGCGCCAACAGCAATGCCGATAGGACCTGGGATGGTATAATTATAACTGTAGCCACCTGAACGACGATACACAGGACAAGTATTTAAACAGCCACCACAACGGATACATTTTAATGACTCAGCTAAAATTTTATCCTTCATCATGTCAGTTCGACCATTATCGACGATGATCACATGCATCTCACCATCAACTTGTGGACCGCGATAAAAAGACGAATAGGTTGTGATAGGTTGCCCTGTCGCATTACGAGCCAAGGTGCGTAATAACACACCTGCAGAATCCATGTCAGGAAGCACTTTATCGATACCCATTGAGTGCAACTGCAACTTAGGTAAGTTAGCACCCATATCGGCATTACCTTCGTTAGTGCAAACAACAATAGCGCCTTGATCGGCAATCGCCATATTCACGCCAGTCATAGCCGCATCAGCAGTGAGAAACTTCTCTCTTAAGTGCGCCCGCGCAGCTCGGGTTAAATATAATGGATCGGACTCACCCGCTTTAGTACCTAACTGCTGATGAAATAACTCACCCACTTCTTCTTTTTTCATGTGAATAGCAGGCACAACAATGTGCGAAGGTGGCATATGTGCTAACTGAATAATCCGTTCACCTAAATCGGTATCGACCACTTCAATTCCGTGGCGCTCTAGATACGGATTCATATGGCATTCTTCGGTTAACATCGACTTTGACTTAACTAACTTCTTGACTTGATGTTTGGCCAAAATACTATGAACAATTTCATTATGTTGCTGAGCATTTTTTGCCCAATGCACTTTAATCCCATTGCTTAAACATTGTTGTTCAAATTGCTCAAGGTAATAAGCCAAGTGACTTAACGTGTGAAGTTTTATTTGTGAACCTAAAAGTCTTAGTTGCTCCCACTCTGGCAAGCTACCAGCGGCGCGATCGCGCTTTGCTCGCAGTGCCCAAAGAGCTTTAGAGTGCCAATCGACGCGAGTTTCATCGCGACAAAAAATATCAGCTTTATGTGCATGCACCTTTGAACCAGATGCAGAATATAATTCAGTCATAGTAGCTCCTAAAGTGCATCATTAATAATTTGGGCAATGTGACGGGTTTCTATCGGTAATTTCTGGCGGCGAATTGTGCCATCTAAATGCATTAAGCATGAAGGGTCAAAGCCCACAATATATTTAGCTCCAGTATCGGCATGAGCTTGGGCTTTATCTTTGCCCATTTTAGCCGATACTGAACCTTCATCAACCGCAAATGTGCCACCAAAGCCACAACACTCATCAATGCGTTCTGGATAGACAATATCAAGCCCATCAATGTGTGATAACACGGCTTCAACCTTATTAAAACGTTTGCCCATTTGTTCCGTTGGCGTAGCTAAACTCAGCATACGGATACCATGACAGCTCATTTGAATACTTATTTTGGCTGCAATTGGACGAGTAAATGATTTAATTGGTGCAACATCGTGTAGAAACTCTGTCAATTCATAAAGTTTATTGATGACATCTTTTGCCTCTTGGCTATCATCAAATTCATGAAAATTCTCTTTTGCAGCAACTAAGCAGCTCGCGGCAGGACAGACAATGGCATCACACTCAACACCTTTAAAAGCATTAAGTAATTTAAGTGTGGTTTTTTTTGCTTCATCAAAGCAACCAGAGTTCGTCATCGGCTGACCACAACATGTTTGTCCCGCAGGAAAAATCACTTCATGGCCTAACTTTTCTAATAAAGTTAGTGTTGCGACGGCGACATCTGGCATCATTTGGTTCACTAAACAAGGTATAAATAGTGCAATTTTCATAAGGCGGTATTATCCCCAAAAAGCGTTATTCAACACGGGCTTCAATCAATTAAACTTAATTGAATATCATGACTAACGACTCATAATCGTGCGAATAATGTATGCCTATATCCATATAAAATGTAGTGCTTATTTAGTAAATATCTGATTAGATTATTTCATTTTTGATCAACCATTACGTAACCTAATGCGAGATAACGCATAACAAAAAAACAAGATTAAAATGACAATAACGTGACACAGTTCAAACCTGCCAGCCTCTTTTTTACCACCTACGTCACCGTAAAAAATATAATCACTAATAAACAATAACTTATTTAATCTCAACATAAAATTCATGGTGACCGTGATAGCGTATCCACACAATAATTTAATACTCTGTGTCAAAAGCAAAAACATAACATTTGAATAGCCATTAGCAGCGTAACTGCGGCACATTGTCGCAGTTACTTGATTTGTGTTTGTCAAAACGGGGGAGCACGAGCAAAATCATGACTTATTCAATACCGAGTCGATTTGGGTCATTGAATAAACAGCCGTATAAGGCGCCACATTATCAGGTGCAATGCCGTGGACCCCCCCCGATTAACGATGCCAGTTTAGTATTAACTGAATAAGTAGAGTTAGTCCGTGGCATTGCACCTGTCTCTATGATGAATGACATTTATGTTGCTGTATTAACGGCTATAAATTTGATGAGATGGTTAAGTCCAAGAGCACCGATAATCAAATAATTGCATAGTAATCATTTACTCAACTCGATAAACCTCAGTAAATACAATAATTACGATTTCATTTATGGCAAAATTCACCATGTCATGTTCGACAATTCAGATAATCATCGCCTCTCACTGAAAGATTAAGTTATGTAATTTTTATTGACGGTTATCTGCAGTCGGTTTCTTTAATAATTTACGCTGTAGTGTTCTTCGGTGCATACCTAACTGACGTGCAGTTTCAGATACATTTCCCTTGTTTGTCGCTAACACTTGTTGGATGTGTTCCCACTCTAACCGTTTAGGCGTTAGAGGTTGCTCGGGAAAATCTTCATTGTTAGCCATTTGTGGCTCATTATTTAAGGCATTTAATAACGTTTGTGTATCTACAGGCTTGGCCAAATAATTATCAGCGCCTAATCTAATCGCCTCAACTGCAGTCGCAATGCTGGCAAAACCAGTTAATAACACCATCAGGACTTGTGGTAATTGTTGCCTTAATGGATTAATTAAAGACAAACCATTGTAATCAGCTAATTTCATGTCCAACAAAATATGGCTGGGTTTAAAATGCCGAGCAATCAATAAGCTCTGACTTGCATCTTGACAAGTTTTGCATTCAAAACCATGCCGGCTTAAGCGCCTGACTAATACAGTAGCTAAGGCATGATCGTCTTCAATTATTAACAGTCTTTTCATTGGGTTCTCAAGTTATCTTAATAGCTGAAGAAGTAACATTTCTCAAAAGGTTATTCAATAACCAGAGGTAATGTGATTACCGCAACAGTGCCACCGTCAGCGTGGTGGTGCAAGTGTAATTGACCACCTAAACGTTCAAAACTTGCATGACTGAGTAATATCGCAATGCCCATTCCTCTTGGGCTATCTATCACATCATGACCTAGTTTATCGATTAAGGTCTTAGAAATACCTTCACCAAAATCACGAATATTAATACTGATTTGGGTTAAATTGTCGCGTTTAATGATTAGATCGACACGTGAAGTTTGTGTTTTTTCATAGCTGGCTTGGGCAGCATTTTGTATTAATGCGAGTAATGCAGGCAGCAAACTCATATCAGAAGCTATTATCTCTTGCTCTTGGTTCGGCTCAATCTTGGTTAACAAATCTGTTTCGGGTAACAGTAAACTCACCTGCTCAGTTAACATTGCCACTAAACGATCAATGCTTTGTGGGGCTACATTGTGTTCTCGAATTGATTCAGTCGCTAATCGCAGATCGGATAACGTTTGCTCACAACGCATAAGCGCTTGTTGCATCTCATTAATCAAATCATTGCTTGGGCTAAGCTTATCGCCATCGTGTAACTCGTGTTTTACTGAAGATTGAGTGCCAAGTTCATCAATTAACTCATCTAACAAAAGGCGTAATGTCGACAGTGGCGTTGCTAATTGATGTGCCATTTGGGCAGACGCTGTTCCTAATGCCAGTAATCTTTCTTGCCTCAATTGACCTTCACGCAAATAGACTAATTCAGCATTTTTTTGTCTTATGCGCTTGGCGATATACCCCACTGTGATCGTCAATACTAATGCTGAAATAACAAAGTTAAACCACATGCCTAAGTAATGTGAACTCATGTTCATGCTTGAGCCCATATTATGATCCGAAGACATATTATGACGCATCATGCTTAAATCTGGGATTCTGATAAACATAATGGTGTATAACAAAGTAGATAATACCGTTAAACACCAAGGAGCCCTGCGCGGTAATGACGTGGCCGCAATTGCGATGGGTAATAATAATAACGACACAAACGCATTTGTGGCGCCGCCAGTATAAAATAACCATGCTGCCCAAAATAGCGTATCCAATATTAGGGTGAGAAATAAAAAGCATTTGTAATCAAGACAAAAACGTCGAAAACGATAACTAAAGCCAACGTAAAAAGCTTCGGCAATAAGTATATACGTTAGTGTTGCCGGTGGTGTTGTTAAGCCAAATAAATCGGTAGCAAATACAATCAGGCCAATTTTTAATAACCAGTTAACTAAACGCAATAAAGCAAATTGATGTTGATTCGCATTAAAAAGGAGGTTTATTTTTGCCATGCTATTGTTAATATTACCTTTTGTATATTATTGAGTTAATTTCAGGCGGCCATCATATAATCAATGTTGCAACGATGTAGATGAGGGATTTTATAAGACAAATTATTACATAATTGTTGTACCAATAACGGCTATTTAACTCATCTTGGCATATTCACTTGGTGATTCAGTTAGCTTTTCTGAAAAACTGTTGTTTAACGAGCGCGAAAAACGACTCGCAAACCGTTAAAAACACGAATATAATGCATATCCATTCAAAAACATAGTGTAATACTGGAACGTTACAGGTAATATTCTAACGTTTATCGACATATTCCTATCTGTTACATTTTTCGCTTTCACTGCTTACTGTGTCGAATTATGAGCTTAAGAATTTATCATAATAAATCTAAAAAGTAATATAAAATCAAGGAAGTTTCTCAATGATAAATGACATTGTATCGCTCGTTAACACCGTTTTATGGGGCGAATATCAAGTACTAATTTACGTATTAGTACTAGCAGGAATTTGGTTTTCATTGAGATTGAGGTTTATTCAACTGCGCCACTTTGCATATATGTTTAAAGTGATGAAAGGCAGCACTCAAGGTGATAAATCAGGAATTAGTTCATATCAAGCTTTATGTACTGGTCTTTCAGCCCGAGTGGGTACAGGAAATTTAGCCGGTGTTGCTATGGCCATATCTTTAGGTGGCAGCGGTGCCGTTTTTTGGATGTGGGTTATTGCCCTTCTTGGTATGGCAACAGGTTTTGCCGAAAGTATTTTAGGTCAGTTATATAAAGTCCGTGACGACCATAAAGAATACCGAGGAGGACCTGCTTACTACATTCGAGCAGGCCTTAATAAACCCTGGCTGGCGGTATTGTTCGCCCTGTGTTTATTTCTTGGATACGGTATTAGCTTTAGTGCTATGCAAGCCAATACTATCTCAGATGCACTTAATCATACTTTTGATATTTCTAGCGTGTATTCTGGCGCAGTAATTACCTTTATTGCAGGTATTATTGTGATGGGCGGGCTTCGTAGTATTGCCCGCTTTGCTGAATTGGTGGTGCCATTTATGGGGCTCGCGTTTATTTTGGCTGCTGTCAGCGTCACGTTAATCAATATTCAACAAGTCCCCGCCGTATTAATGGATATTCTCACTTCAGCATTTGGACTAACCGAAGCTGGCGCTGGAGCGCTGGGAGCGGCAATTAAAAATGGTATTCAACGCGGTTTATATTCTAACGAAGCTGGTGCGGGAAGTGTTCCTCATGCAGCAGCAGGTGCCACCCCCGTACCCAATCATCCTGTTGCTCAGGGTTATGTCCAAATGCTTGGGGTGTTTATCGACACCATGGTGTTGTGTAGCTGTACCGCCATTGTGATTTTATTGGCTCAAGGTAATATTGGCAGTGAAATGGAAGGCATTCGGATCACTCAAAACGCCATGACTTACCATATGGGAATGAGTGGTGATATGTTTGTGGCCATCATTATTACACTATTTTCTTTTACTTCTGTGGTCGCCAATTATGCCTACGCCGAAAGTAATTTGCATTTATTTAAGCTCGACAATATCTATGGTCGGATCATTTACACGTTATTGTATTTAAGCATGGTCTATTGGGGAGCCAACGCCTCATTAAAAGAAGTGTGGAACATGGCCGACATGGCTCTGGGCCTCATGACACTAGTAAACATCAGTGCCATTATATTGCTCACGCCAACCATAGTGAACTTAACCCGCGACTACCAAGTTAAGCTTAAAAACACAAACAAGCCAGAGTTCAAACTAGCCGATGTGAAAATTCAGGGGAAAACCGAAACAGGCGTGTGGTCGTAACGACACCATTTTTACGTTATCCGTTGTTGATAGCCATGTATAAACCTTATCAACATGAACATAACCATTTATAATGAAAAATTAACACAATATACTGGCCATAAGTAACTGCTATATCGTAAAATAGAATGCTAACAAAAGAGGGGCTAATGGCTAATATTTCTAAATTTGATCGCGAAGACGTACTTGAAAAAGCAAAAAATCTATTTTGGAAAAAAGGTTTTTTGGCCACCTCGACCCGGGAAATACAAACCGCTATGGACATGCGTCCTGGTAGTATTTACGCCGCATTTGGCAGTAAAGCGGATTTGTATCACCAAACGTTATTTCACTATGCCCAAACGTCAACAAATAATTTAACAGCCAAAGTCGAGCAACATGACCACGCATGGGATGGATTAAAGCAGTATTTACGCGGTGTCATTGTGCCTTGTTGCGCAGAAGTGCCTAGTGAACTATGTATGGTGATGCGCACGTTATCAGAGCTGGATGAATCACACCAAGAAACTCTGAATATCGCCCGAGGATTACTAACTCAAGTTGAACATAGATTTGCTAGTATTATTGAGCAAGCCCAAGCACAGGGTGATTTACCTGCAAAACTGGATAAGCATCAAGTCGCTAAAAAGTTGCAAGTCAATATCATTGGCTTACGTTCATACCTAAAAGCAACTGGTGATACAGAAACAGTAAACCAACAGCTAGAAGAGCTTTTTATTCAGCTACAACAGTCGTAAAAAAGCGCTCAAGGCGCTTTTTACATACCGCGTAATATTGAATGAAAGTATAAAACCATAATGTATCATGGCATTATTAGGCAATACGCAAAATCCACTTTCCTCTTTAGCCCAATAAGTCATAAAATCTCACATCGAATTGACCAATATCTTGATATTCAATATTGATTGTTGTCTCTAATGGTACTTTTACTACTCCGCAATTATCGCTTGCCCTGCACTAAGCCCAATACCTAATTTGGCTAAATAGTTAACGAGCCAATACATTGGGTTTTGGGGTAAATCACAAGGATGCGTACCGACAAATTGCTGCACGAATAGTGATTGCCTCACCAAAATATCGATATGGCTGGCTTGATATGCAACTGACTTATCAATTTCAGGGCCAAGTAATAGACCTTGGTTACTTAAGCCATCGGCGAGCTTTTGACAAAAACTAGCAAGTTGAGCATCACTAAAGTGATGTTGAATAAGTTCCAGCGCCATGTGTGTCTCGCTGATGGCATGGTCAATTTCATTGTTAGTATAGTAGCGGTTTGGTTCAATATCTTCGCCTAAGATGAAAGCAATTTCAGGCTCAATTAATGCAACAGCTTGTCCATCTCTTATATTCGGTATAATCGCACATTCATCATAGAAACTGGCTATTTTCGGTAATATTGGCGCCAGTATTACTAGTCCATTTTTTTGTGGTACTGAGCATTTCCAACCTGCAGTACAGCCATTAATACCAATCCTATTAAATATGTGATCTTTCAGCGGGAGTTCAAAGTGCTGTAGGCAAGGCAGATGATTGAAGCGAATAGTGATCCTCGGTAACAAGCTCCTGCGTTACTCTACCTCCAGCATC
>NZ_JBSQBN010000008.1:0-67418 GCF_053850585.1 Shewanella sp. A22 | reverse complement strand
TCCCACCATCCATGGCGGTCAGATACTGGAGGTAGAGTAACGCAGGAGCTTGTTACCGAGGATCACTATTCGCTTCAATCATCTGCCTTGCCTACAGCACTTTGAACTCCCGCTGAAAGATCACATAGTTAATAGGATTGGTATTAAATATAAAAAGGTCGCTTTATAAGCGACCTTTTTTATTTTCCCTTAGAGGTATTAGCAATGTTTTGCAGAAAATTCATTCATAAAATTAACCAAGGCTTGTACGCCTTCAAGTGGCATTGCATTATAAATGCTCGCACGCATACCACCCACAATACGGTGACCTTTTAGCGCAACTAAACCCGCCTGCTCCGCTTGCTTTAAAAACTCAGCATCTAAGTTATTGTCAACAAGCTGGAACGTCACGTTCATCCGTGAGCGATTATGTGGTGCCACGCCATTTTTATAAAATGGATTACTGTCTATACATTCATACAATAGCGCTGCTTTTTGCTGGTTAACTTCTGCCATCGCACTTACGCCACCTTTTGCGGCTAACCAAGCAAACACTTCTGAGGCTAAATACCATGCAAATGTAGGAGGTGTATTAAACATTGAACCATGTTCAACGGCAACACGATAATCCATCACAGATGACTGGGGCAAACTAGGCAGTTTGAGCATATCATCACGAACGATAACAATTGATAGTCCTGATGGGCCAATGTTTTTTTGCGCGCCTGCGTAAATAAGGCCGTACTTAGTCACATCAATTTCATGGGACATAATAGTTGACGACAAATCCGCAACAATTGGCCATGGGCTATCTAACTCTTCAAAAATTTCAATACCATCGACGGTTTCGTTAGAACAATAATGAACATAACGATAATCTTTATCAATTGTCGTTAAATCAGGCAATACCACCTGATTTAGCCCATCAACTTGTTCGACAATTTTAATGGTATCGATTTGGCTTTCATTCACTAATTTTCGTGCTTCGGTGACTGCCGCTGATGACCATTGACCACTGACCAAATAAAGCGCCTGGCCGTTATCTCCTAAAAAGTTATTAACGACATTAGAAAACTGGGCGCGGCCACCGCCATGCATGAATAACACATGGTAATTCTGAGGAATATTCATTAGCTGACGTAAGGTCGCTTCTGCTTGCTCGGTCAGTGCTATAAATTCTTTACTTCGGTGACTGATTTCCATTACGGAAACGCCAAGGCCATTCCAATCAATTAATTCCTGTTGTGCTTTTTGCATCACAGCTTGAGGTAACATCGCAGGTCCTGCACAGAAATTATAAATCGTGCTCACAGACAACTCCTTGACTCAGTTTTTCATTTATCAAATAAGACCTTTAATACTAAGGAGTTTAACCTCTGTTGAATAGGGGGCTATCCGTCTATTTTGCTGAATATTTTTCCGTAAAATAAAACGAGCGCCAAAAGGCGCTCGTTTTAGAGGTTGTAAATAGAACGTTGAGGGTTAATCCTGTTCGTCGTTCTCTACATCACTTTCTACATCAGAACCTGTCGATTCGGTTGACTCGCCGTCAGTAACGTCACCTTCGATAACATCTACAGGCGGGATAACATTGCCTTCTTCATCTAATTGCTCTTCAGTTTGAATTTCTTCAATACGTTGTAAGCCTACAACTTTTTCGTCTTCAGCGGTACGAATAATGGTCACACCTTGAGTGTTACGACCAATGATTGATACGCCTTCAGCTGGAGTACGAACTAACGTCCCTTTGTTACTGATTAACATGATTTCGTCGAGCCCACCAACTTGTACGGCACCGACAACTGAACCATTACGCTCGCTCACTTTAATCGATACCACACCTTTAGTGCCACGGCTCTTCGCTGGGTATTCATTTAACTCTGTGCGTTTACCATAACCATTTTCTGTTACGGTTAAAATTGCACCATCACCTTTAGGAACTATCAGTGAAACGACTTTCTGACCGTCTTCAAGCTTAATACCACGGACACCAGTTGCTGTACGGCCCATTGGACGTAATGCAATGATTTCTTCACCCGTTTCAGCATCAATTTTTACTTCGCCAGTTTCGGAGTCACGGGCTTTCTCGTTAAAGCGAACCACTTTACCTTCGTTAGAGAACAACATGATGTCGTCACTACCTTCAGTAATATCGACGCCAATTAATTGGTCGCCATCTTTAAGGTTAACCGCAATAATGCCATTTGCACGAGGGTTGCTGTATGCCGTTAATGCCGTTTTCTTAACAGTACCGTGTGCTGTCGCCATGATAATAAATTTATCATCTGCGTACTCACGAACCGGTAATATGGCAGTAATATGCTCACCGTCAGACAATGGTAATAAGTTAACAATTGGACGACCACGGGCAGTTCGACTTGCCAGTGGTAATTGATACACTTTTAACCAGTACATTTTGCCGAAGTCAGAGAAACATAAAATGGTGTCGTGGGTATTAGCAACAAGCAGTTTTTCAACAAAGTCTTCGTCTTTCACTTTAGTTGCCGCTTTACCTTTACCTCCACGACGCTGAGCTTGATAGTCAGACAATGGCTGATACTTGGCGTAACCTAAGTGCGACAATGTCACGACAACGTCTTCTTCGTTGATTAAGTCTTCAAGACTCATGTCAATTTCGTTGGCATTGATAACCGTGCGACGCTCATCACCATATTGCTCAAGAATTTCTTCTAACTCTTCTTTGATGACTTCCATTAAACGTTCTGGGCTACGAAGAATTAGCAATAAGCCTGCTATCAGGATCAAAAGTTCTTCATATTCAGCCAAAATCTTGTCATGTTCTAGACCGGTTAAACGGTGTAGGCGTAACTCAAGAATCGCTTGTGCTTGTTGCTCAGTTAAATAGTACTGACCATCACGAATACCATACTCAGGCTCTAACCACTCTGGACGTGCAGCATCATCGCCTGCTTTTTCTAGCATGCCTTGAACATTACCTAATGCCCAACCTTGCACCACTAATTTAGCTTTAGCTTCTGCAGGGGTTGGCGATGCTTTAATTAATGCAATAATAGGATCAATGTTTGCAAGCGCAATGGCTAATGCTTCAAGAATATGAGCTCGTTCACGTGCCTTGCGTAATTCAAATACTGTGCGGCGCGTAACCACTTCACGACGGTGAAGGATAAAGCACTCGAGCATTTCTTTAAGGTTAAACAATTTAGGCTGACCGTTAGTCAATGCCACCATGTTAATACCAAAAGAACACTGCATTTGAGTTTGAGCATATAAGTTGTTTAATACAACTTCGCCCACTTCGCCACGCTTGATTTCAATCACAATACGCATGCCGTCTTTATCAGACTCATCGCGTAGGCCACTGATTCCTTCTAATTTTTTATCTTTAACAAGCTCGGCAATTTTTTCAATCAAGCGTGCTTTGTTAACTTGATATGGAATTTCATGAACAATAATACGTTCACGACCATTATCTTCAGTTTCGATTTCGGCTTTAGAGCGCATAATCGCGCGGCCACGGCCCGTGTTATAAGCATCAATAATGCCTTTACGACCGTTAATAGATGCTGCTGTTGGAAAATCTGGGCCAGGAATATATTCCATTAACTGTTCAATCGATAAACTTGGCTCTTCGATTAATGCTAAACAGCCCTTAACCACTTCAGTTAAGTTATGTGGTGGAATGTTGGTGGCCATACCAACGGCAATACCTGACGAGCCATTAATCAACAGGTTAGGTACACGAGTTGGTAGTACTGCGGGGATCATCTCGGTGCCGTCATAGTTAGGCACAAAATCCACAGTTTCTTTTTCAAGGTCGGCTAATAATGAATGCGCCAACTTTTGCATACGGATTTCGGTATAACGCATCGCCGCGGCAGAGTCACCATCGACAGAACCAAAGTTCCCTTGACCGTCAACCAATGTGTAGCGTAACGAGAACGGTTGCGCCATACGTACAATAGTATCGTACACAGCAGTGTCACCATGCGGGTGATATTTACCAATTACGTCACCAACAACACGAGCAGATTTTTTATATGGTTTGTTCCAATCGTTTTTTAATTCGCTCATTGCGAACAATACTCGACGATGAACAGGTTTTAAACCGTCACGAACGTCAGGTAATGCACGACCTACAATTACACTCATGGCGTAATCAAGGTAAGAATTCTTAAGTTCGTCTTCGATATTAATTGGCGAAATAGATGATGCCAGATCAGTCATAAACTGCGCGTTCCTCTAAAGTGAGCTGACAATAAAACTTCCATATTATTATCTAGCTTAAAAACGTGATTTGGCATTCTAACACAGATATTTAATGTCGCCAGAGCAAAGACTAGCCAAATGCTCTGTCACTTAAAAATATTATTCAAAAGCTAATATTTTAAGCTGATTTAAGTTATTAACTTGCTAATATATGACTAATTTCTACTAAAAATAAACGGCATCTTGTTGATGCTTTAGGCACTTAAGTGCACAAAATGACAATTTGTAGAGTTTAAGTGGATATTTTATGAGCAAGTGCATATGGCAAAAGTCATTGTTGACTACTATTCACAAAGGTTATCGCTATAATAGCGACCATACTTTATTAAACACTGTAGGTTAAGTTATGTCACAAGCCGAGCAATCGACACCCAATGTAGATCCTGTAGAGATCGCAAAATTTGAAGCGATGGCACAAACATGGTGGGATCTCAATGGCGAGTTCAAACCATTACATTTACTTAATCCTCTGCGTTTAAACTACATCGACCAAACCGCCAACGGCATTTTCGGTATGAAAGTATTGGATGTGGGTTGTGGTGGTGGCATTTTATCTGAAAGCATGGCACGCATTGGTGCTCAAGTTGATGGCATTGATATGGGGACTGAACCACTTGAAATAGCCAAACTGCATGCGTTGGAGTCTGGGGTCTCTGTTAATTATCTTAAAACAACGGCAGAAGCACATCGCGACAACCATCGTGAGTTTTACGATGTCGTCACTTGCATGGAAATGCTTGAACATGTGCCAGACCCACAGTCGGTGATTCAAGCATGTTGTGACATGGTTAAACCTAATGGCTTTGTTTTTTTCTCAACCATTAATCGCAACATGATGTCTTATTTACAAACCATTATTGGTGCTGAATATTTATTAAAAATGTTACCCGTTGGCACCCATGACCATAGTAAGTTTATTCGTCCTGCTGAATTAATGGCTTTGGTCGATAACACCGACTTATTGTGCAAAGACGCCTTAGGCATAACTTACAACCCATTATCAGGTGTGTTTAAGTACACGAAAAGCGTTGAAGTAAACTACATGATAGCCACCCAAAAAATCGACTAATCAAGGTCAACTCGCTTCATAGCATGAATCTTTACAATATAACGTCAAATAGCGTTGTTGGTGACATAACGTTATTTGACCTCACATAAGTTAGCCGTACTTTATTCACGTTGGGAGCCAGCCCTTGCATAAACACGATATAAAAGGGGTGCTATTCGATTTAGATGGAACTCTAGCCGATACCGCACCAGATTTAGTGCAGGCATTAAACCTTAGTTTAGATGATGCCGGATTTGCCCCCCAGTCGCTTGTTAAAATGCGTCATGCAGCCTCACATGGTAGCTTATATTTAGTTAAAACCGCGATTCCAGACGCCAGTGAACAAGTCCAAATCGACATTCAACAGGCTCTGCTACTGCATTATGCTAGGATAAATGGCAATCACAGTCGTTTATTCGACGACTTACCCGAACTATTATCCCTATTAGATAGCCAAGCCATTCCGTATGGTGTGGTAACCAATAAACCGGCTCGCTTTGCCAGACCATTGGTCGAAAAATTAGGCTTAACCCATAGATTAAAAACCATGATCAGTGGCGATAGTACCCGTTTTTCTAAACCCTTTACGGCCCCCATGTTTTTGGCTGCACAACAAATTTCGATTAATCCTCAAGATATCTTATATTTAGGCGATGCTGAACGTGACTTAATTGCTGCCCACAATGCCAATATGTTAGGCGGCGTTGCGTTATGGGGCTATTTATCTGCCACAGACACGCCAGATACCTGGCCTGCACACAGACAATTTGAACACGGTAAATCACTTAAGCAGTTCTTCATCGAGTAAGATCATTAATCACCTTTTGTGATTATATCGTCTGTAAATGATGATCAAAATTGGCTTATGGATACAGATTACTAATGGATATTGATGCCCGATCAAAATGATAAAAAGATCAACCAATAATTGGTCATTTCATTTTGATCGCTGTTTATTTTAGCGATCAATTCTTTGTTATTTAACAGTTGAAAAAATCTCATTTTTCAAAAACACTTTATAAATTTGGGCTCTAGGGTTAGTCATCACTAACCCTACCGTTTATCCTCAACTTATCCACAAGATATTATTAAAATTGTGGCTTGCAAATCACCTCAAACCTCACTATCTTGTATCTTAGTTTTTAAATAACACCATATCTTGTGTGTGGTAGGCAATCAAACGCACTACGCTGGTGCATGACAAAATGCGTAGAGATTAGCTAAACACTCTTGGTTTTCATGCCATGTTGTGAGTGTGTTTAGATTGATTGTTTTAACATGGAATTGTTTTGTTACTGATTCGGATCGAATCAAGCAGCACGGTATCCTGCAACAGATCACATGATTAGATATAGAACCAAGGCCTCTCTTCAATGAATAGCAATATGACAGTCACTAAACGCAGTGGCGAACGTGAATCGATCGATTTAGACAAAATTCATCGCGTGATCACTTGGGCTGCCAAGGGGTTAAAAAACGTCTCGGTATCTGAAGTAGAACTTAGATCTCACTTGCAGTTTTTTGACGGCATTCCAACAGAAGCCATTCATGAAACCATCATTAAAGCTGCGGCTGATTTGATTTCCCCTGAAGCGCCGGATTATCAGTTTTTAGCCGCCCGTTTAGCGGTATTTCATTTACGTAAAAAGGCGTTTGGTCAATTTGAACCGCCTAAGTTATATGATCACGTCACCAAGTTAGTTGAAATTGGTAAATACGACATGCATATCATGGCTGATTACAGTCGTGAAGAACTAGACATTCTCGATAGTTATATTGATCATTGGCGTGATATGAATTTCTCTTACGCCGCGGTCAAGCAACTTGAAGGGAAATACCTCGTTCAAAACCGTGTAACACATGAAGTATATGAAAGTGCTCAGTTTTTATATATATTAGTCGCGGCATGTTTATTTGCTCGTTACCCAAAAGAAATCCGTTTGAAATACATTAAAGATTTCTACGATGCGACCTCTTTATTCAAGATTTCTCTGCCGACACCCATTATGGCCGGTGTGCGTACACCTACCCGTCAGTTCAGCTCATGCGTATTAATTGAGTGTGATGACAGCTTAGATTCAATCAATGCAACCGCATCTTCTATCGTTAAATATGTCAGCCAACGTGCTGGCATTGGTATTAACGCGGGTCGTATTCGTGCCCTTGGTAGCCCGATTCGCGGCGGTGAAGCATTCCACACTGGTTGTTTGCCATTTTATAAGTATTTCCAAACAGCAGTGAAGTCGTGTTCTCAAGGCGGTGTACGTGGTGGTGCAGCTACCCTTTTCTATCCTTTATGGCATTTAGAAGTTGAATCGCTACTTGTATTGAAAAACAACCGTGGTGTTGACGACAACCGAGTCCGTCATCTTGACTACGGCGTGCAGTTAAACAAGTTAATGTACCAACGCTTGATTAAAGGTGAATACATTAGTCTATTTAGCCCATCGGACGTGCCGGGCCTTTATGATGCATTCTTTGAAGACCAAGCTGAGTTTGAACGTTTGTACCTCCAATATGAGCAAGACAGCAATATCCGCAAAAAACAAATTAAAGCGGTTGAACTGTTTTCATTGATGATGCAAGAACGTGCTTCTACTGGGCGAATTTACATTCAAAACGTCGATCACTGTAATACCCATAGCCCGTTTGACTCTAAAGTTGCGCCAATTAAGCAATCAAATTTGTGTTTAGAAATTGCCTTGCCGACGAAGCCGCTAACAAACATTGATGATCCTAATGGTGAAATCGCGTTATGTACTTTGTCAGCACTTAATTTAGGGGCAATTAGTGACTTATCTGAGCTTGAGCCGTTAGCTGATCTAGCCGTACGTGCATTAGATAACTTACTTGATTACCAAGATTACCCAATTAAAGCAGCGCAAACGAGTTCGATGAACCGTCGTACTTTAGGTATAGGTGTGATTAACTTTGCTAATTACTTAGCTAAAAACGGTAAAAAGTATTCTGATGGGTCAGCAAATAACTTAACCCACAAAACCTTTGAAGCGATTCAATTCTATTTGCTTAAAGCGTCAATGAACTTGGCTAAAGAACAAGGTGCATGTCCGTTATTTCACGAGACAACCTACTCGAAAGGTATTTTACCTATCGACACCTACAAGCGCGATTTAGACAAAATTTGTGATGAGCCATTGCACATGGATTGGGAAAGTTTACGTAGCGACATTAAACAATACGGTTTACGTAACTCAACCCTTTCAGCATTAATGCCGTCTGAAACGTCATCGCAAATATCAAACGCGACTAATGGTATTGAGCCTCCACGTGGTTTAATCAGTGTTAAGGCCAGTAAAGATGGTCAGTTAAAGCAAGTAGTACCAGACTTTGACCTACTTAAAGATAAATATGAATTGCTTTGGAACATGCCAAACAATGATGGTTATATTCAACTTGTTGGATTAATGCAGAAGTTTATCGACCAAGCCATTTCAGCTAACACCAATTACGACCCAAGTCGTTTTGAAGGTGGTCGAGTGCCGATGCAAACTTTACTCAAAGATTTGTTAAGTGTTTACAAACTTGGCGTTAAAACACTGTATTATCATAATACTCGTGACGGTGCATCGGATCAATTTGACGACATTATTGCCGTCGAAGAAGAAGACGATGGCTGCGGCGGCGGTGCGTGTAAAATATGATCCCTTAGTTTTTATAAAAGTATCACTTTATGAATATTTAGCGGGGTCTACCCCGCTTTTTGGAAAATGCGTTTTCAGGACACCTAAATAATGGCTTACTCTACATTTTGTCAAACACCAAATGATTCAACCAAAGAACCTATGTTTTTCGGTCAATCAGTTAATGTGGCACGCTACGATCAACAGAAATACGAAGTATTCGAAAAGCTAATTGAAAAACAATTATCGTTTTTCTGGCGCCCTGAAGAAGTTGATGTTAGCCGCGACAAAATTGATTTTGGTGACTTACCTGAACACGAAAAACATATTTTCTTGTCAAACCTTAAATATCAAACCTTACTCGATTCAATACAAGGTCGTTCACCTAATGTGGCATTTTTGCCCTTGGTATCACTGCCTGAGTTAGAAACGTGGATAGAAACATGGTCATTTTCTGAAACCATCCACTCGCGTTCATACACTCATATTATTCGAAATATCGTCAATAACCCATCTGTGGTATTTGACGATATCGTTCAAAATGAAGAAATCTTAAAGCGGGCTGGTGACATTGCCGCATACTACGATGACTTAATCGAACTCACCCAGATTAATAACCTTTTAGGTGAAGGAACTCACGTCATTAACGGTAAAGAAATTACCGTTAACTCTCGTATTCTCAAAAAGTCATTATATTTGTGCATGATGTCGGTTAATGCCTTAGAAGCAATTCGTTTCTATGTCAGTTTTGCTTGTTCATTTGCCTTTGCAGAACGTCGTTTAATGGAAGGTAATGCAAAAATCATCCGTTTGATTGCCCGAGATGAAGCTTTACACCTTAACAGCACCCAGCACATATTAAGCCTAATGCAAGGGGGTAAAGATGACCCTGAAATGGCTGAAATTGCGCTTGAATGTCAGCAAGAAGCGTACGATTTATTTGTAAAAGCAGCAGAACAAGAAAAAGACTGGGCTAAATACTTATTTAAAGATGGTTCAATGATTGGCTTAAATGAACAGATTTTATGTCAATACGTTGAGTTTATTACCAATCAGCGGATGAAATCGGTACATTTACCGCAACCATACCAAGAACAGTCTAACCCACTACCGTGGATGAAAAACTGGTTAGAAAGTGATGCGGTACAGGTCGCTCCACAAGAGGTAGAAGTGTCTTCATACCTTGTAGGACAAATTGATTCTTCAGTTGATGGCGATGAGTTTTTAGATTTTGACTTATAAAAAACTGTTTAATAAAGCACCTATTGTAAGCTTGAAAGGACAGCCGGTTATTTTATTTGACGGCCAGCACTCAAGCTTATTAGAAGCGCTTGAATCAAAAAAAGTAAAAGTGTTTTCAGAGTGCCGTAATGGATTTTGTGGTGCTTGTAAAACCACACTGATATCAGGAGAAGTTAATTACTTCTCCGAGCCACTTGCAGAGCTCAAATCAGATGAATGTCTACCCTGTTGTTGTGTACCCGATGGAGATGTTAATCTCAAACTCTCAACTGAGGGAGTACAGGTAGTGGCTAAACGTCAATATGCCACAGATAATGATATTCACAAAACAACCACAACATTAAGCCAAGTATTACAGACGCCCGCTAAACTTGCCCACGAACGATAATCGAACTGCCTTTCTGGTATGACTGATATAACTTAACTTTTTGTTGCGGCATCGCAGGATGAAGCATAGCTATCAAGCTCGATAACACCTTGCAAAATAAGGCCATGATAATGGGCTTTTACCAATTGAAAATTCATACTTGGTGCAAAATAATAAGTGACCTCTTCAGCCCCTGTTTGTTCAACGGGTATCAGTTGCAATTCTCCCCACTGAGCGATATTGGCCGTGAGTGCATCTTTAACATAATATTGATAAAACTCAACTGCATCAGAAGCTTGTCTGATAAGCGCAAATTGTTGTCTGCCATGAAGTAGGTATTCACGTATTTGTATCGCTAAAGTATCAACATCTCGTAAAGGAATGCTTTTTGATTGATAAGCAGTAATATCACCATCAAGCTCAACACGAGATTCAAGCCCACTTTTAGCAACGGTCACTTTCAAGTCTCTGGAACGAAAACCGCTAACCTGTTGATGAAAGTTATTGGTAAACCATTCATTTTTGACATTTGACCAAAATATTTCACTACGTTGTTGATATTGCGTACCAATACCTAAAATACTGGCTTCACTATTTGACGTGATAACGGCTGATTTACCCACCCAGTTTTCAATGCGAGTCATTTTCCCTGTATGTAATCCACTCAGATAAATTGAATAATCGAAATGTCGAAAACATTCAGGTTGAAAGTCATCGGCCCACCCACTCTTGCTTTGCAGTAAAACCGTCGATAAGCAGAGTAGCTTCAGCATTCTCTTCGGCAACACACACTTGCCCTTGGATAAAGAAACATTCAATAAGATTGTCATCATTCGTTTTAAAGGCACTATTAATGTCGTCAAACTTGCAGGTATACGCGGTTTTCTCATGGTTTAAAATACTTCATTCACATTTAAGTAAAAGTTAGTTTCATTTTCACCAACCCCCACATCTAAACGTAAATTGATATTATCTTTAATTTTGAATCGAAATCCTGTGCCATAGGCGGTTAATAACGTATCGGTTAACTCACTCACTTTAGGCGCAACACTTCCTACCGCTCCCCAAAATACCATGCCATAGCGCTGGAATACTGGTAAGCGATATTCAATTTGCCCCATCATCATTTGTTCATCACGATATCGACCTCTAATGTAACCGCGCATCGCGTCAGAACCACCAAGATCAGGCAATAAATTCCATGGTACGTCGCCACTGGTTAAATGGCCTTGAACTTGCCAAGCTATCAATCCCGGTGTTGGCCCTAAATCGATATAGTTTGCTAATTCAATATTATAGGTCGAAAATGAATCAAACTTATCATTTTTATATAAGCCTGCATCAATCTGAAAAAGCCACCCTTTTGTCGCGTTTAAACGGTAATCTCTTGAGTCATAAATACTGGTGATAACAACACCTGAACTAAAATTATTTGGTAAAATATTACTCGAATTAACGGTTGCTCCAGTGGAAACCAGCGCTAAATTGTCTGAACTGGCATAAATAAGGTCAGCCCCTACACCAACAAAATAATGGTCCGCAAATTCACTCATCCAACGAGGCTTAAAACTATAAAGTTGTTCGTCAAACTCATGATTATTAAGGTCTTGATCTCCTTGTTCGATCCCCACACCATAATAAACGGCAGCCTCATTATGTAACTCGAGATCAAGCAACAACCGTTGTTTCCCTTGGTTGAAAAATGTCATATTTTCAACATTTACACCATAGGATTGATTCATCGAAACAAATGAATTCAATACCAGAGATGAAGGTTGCTCTTCACTTAAAGCATTGTCAGTTTTGTACAATCCAACCATTAATAACCCAACACCAAATTTCTTTTCTGGTGTGTAATAAGCTGTCGGTAAATAACTCATATCAATGGTTTTAGAGTCATCAAACTTACCGTCGGCACCGAAAACAGTCAGTAATTCATCAACCCAGGTTGGTTCCATATCTTTGGGTGTTTCAAATAAAGGTTCTACTGCGGTGGCGGTGTTAGAAAAAACAAATAGTGCTACAAGTAAGGTCCGTTTCATAAAAACTCTATCAACATATTAAAATAAATTTGCATGATGAAGTCATGCAAAAAATCGGTGATAACAAGGGGTAAATTGTAATTAAATCGTCAATGATTATTCCAGCCATCGGTCAATATAGACTGAATAACAACTTAACGCTTGCTGAAGTGCCATCTCACCGTAAACCGACCATTATACGTTATATATAAGATAATATTGATATTAACGGGTTACGAATGTTAGGTAATATACCATATTTGGCAATGTTTATGGTTATTAACCCAAGCTAAAACAGTCTGTTTTTGTACTATACAATGTTCAATTTAGACTATGTTTAGGTGAATCAATACATCATTAAACATCATTAAACAAGAGTGTAGCGACCAATAATTCATGACACATCAAACTCAATTCATATTGGTAACTTTGCCAAATGAAAATTATTTCCTTAGATATATCATCCAGCGCGCAAGTAAGGTATAACGACGCAATGAAAACGCCTATACGATTACAACCACTGGTTGACGATGGTCTCGTCGATGAAGTGATAAGCCAACTCATGAGTGGCAAAGAAGCAACCGTCTACATGATCCGATGTGGCGATGCGATCCGCTGCGCCAAAGTGTACAAGGAAGCCACTAAACGCAGTTTTAAAAAAGCAGCACAATATCAAGAAGGTCGAAAAACGAAAAACACTCGCCGTGGACGAGCCATGGAAAAAGGCTCTAAATATGGCCGAGAAGAACAAGAAAAAGCTTGGCAACATGCCGAGGTTGATGCGCTATATAAATGCGCAGCGGCTAACATTAGAGTACCAGTGCCCTATGGTTGCTTTGACGGGGTATTGTTGATGGAATTAATCACTGATATTCATGGTGATGTTGCACCTCGATTGAATGACGTAACAACAATGAGTGCAGAACAAGCACAAACACAGCATTACGTTATGATGAGCTATGTTGTTAAAATGCTATGCGCAGGCATTGTCCATGGGGATTTATCAGAATTTAATGTACTGGTTGATCACAATGGACCCGTAATCATCGATCTCCCCCAAGCTATTGACGCTTCGGCGAATAATAATGCCAAAGCAATGCTATTTCGCGATGTGAATAATATGACCGACTATTATTCGCAATTTGCACCAGAATTAACAGCAACAAAATATGCAAAAGAGATGTGGGCCTTGTATGAACAAGGTGAGTTAACTCCAGAAACAGAATTAACAGGCTTATTTGTAGAAGACACCACAGCTGCAGATGTCGATTCTGTACTGGAAGAAATTAACGCCGCGTTTGAAGAAGCGCAAGAAAGACGCGAGCGCATAAACGAAGCAAACAGCGATGAATATTAACCTTATTGTTTATTCACGCTTGTAAGCTCTAAAATCATTCAGTAGACAAATTATCAAACGATTTTGTCTACTTATTTTTTGTTAGTTTACTGGCTTAATTCCATTTTTATCGTTCTTTACTATTCCCAGCTTCTCTCTCCTCTCCTTGCTTAACATCGTCTCGAATGAGGATTGGCGGTCATCATCGAGCTATTTCTCAACCCATACACTTTACATAACCTTACACTTTACAAGGTTAATTGGGTGTATAATTTGATTGTAAAACATACAAGGAGAAAGCTATGAATCGCTATTTGTTACTGATATTACTCGCCTGCCTGACTATATTGCTGTCGGTTAATGCTATTGGTATAGGAAACGGAGGTATGGGAAATGGTGGAATGGGAAATGGTGGAATGGGAAATGGTGGAATGGGAATGTCACAAAGACCTGTTTTTTCTGATTTTGATACCAATCAGGATGAATTAATATCTGAAGAAGAATTTGAACAATTACTAAATACAAGGCAAGAGTTGCGTAAATCTGATGGGCGTCTGTTAAAAAACTCATCTCGTAGTGACGATATGTTTGAACGTATCGATTTGAACAACGATGGGTTTATTGATGCTAAAGAATTTCAAACTCATCGCGATATGATGAGAAGTTCTAAATAATCAATATCGCATAGAGAGGTCCGAATTAATGGCCTCTCTTAATAAACCGTTTACATTTTTAATCAACATTCTGCTGCGATGAGCTTACCTTTAAATACCCCATAAAAAGCAATACAAGCCCCCGCAAATCCTAAAAATGAACATATTAAACGATAGTCATTGTTGTCGATAAAAAAGTTAGCCACACTAAACACTAACAAAATCAACAAACCAATATTTTTGGTCATCATCATCTTAGGTTCAAACATCAGCCATTGTTCACATTTAGGGCATTGGGTTTCAACACCATGTTTACCTTTGCGCACTTGTTTAAGTGCTTTTCGGGTCAGTACACCTTGACAACGAGGACACTCCATCTAACATCACCTTCAATTTATTTTAATTAATATAATACAATGGATTAACGTTTCATTAAAGCCTTCATACTTCGTCACTAAGCTTATGTTTGCTCACTTTTCTCACCTCAACCACCATTTAGAACGTTCGTTCAAATAGTGATTGAACCCATGATCTAGTTACTTTATAGTAAGTCACTAACGCATGATACGACTCGGAGCTTACGCTCTTGGCTAAAAACCCAAATGGAACAATGCACATGGATAAAATGATTGGATTTGATGTTTACGGCACATTAGTGGACCCCGTCGATATAAGCCAACACCTGCAACAACTGATGGGAGACAAAGCACAAGAGTTTGCTCAGCTGTGGCATGATAAAAAAGTGGAGTATTCTTTTCGTCGCGGTTTAATGCAGCAATATGAAGATTTCGGTATTTGTACTCAACAAGCACTGCAATACTGCTTAACAGTATTCAATGTGACACTATCAGACGATGTAAAACAAGCGTTATTGGCAAAGTTTAGCCAACTAACCGCATTTGAAGACGTTATTCCTGGGCTAGCCCTATTACGTAGCCAAGGTCATACACTCGCCGCATTTTCAAATGGACCAGAAATGGCCGTTCGTACATTAATGGACAATGCTGGTGTGCTACCCCAGCTAGATGATGTTATTAGCGTTGACGATCTTAAAACATTTAAACCAAACCCTGCCGTTTACCATTATTTAATGTCTCGCACTCAATCATGCCCCAAGCGTTGTTGGATGGTGTCGAGTAATCCATGGGATGTCATTGGTGCCAAGGCTGCTGGTCTAAAAACGGTTTGGGTCCAGAGAGACTGTAAAAGAATTTTTGACCCTTGGGGTTTTGAGCCAGATTTAACAGTAACCAATTTAATAGAACTAAGTGAACAACTTGGTTCGTGTAATCAATAACTAGGGCCTGTAAATGATAAAAGTATATCTCATGCGAGTTGATACTAATGAAACTAATCAATACACGTTACACTAGCCATATTGTGCTAAGCGTATTTTAAATTTGTATGGATAACCTGTAACGGGTTATCACGAGGAGATGTTATGAGTAACAAATACACCCCTGCAAAAGTTTGGGTAAATGATGCCAAAGGTGCTAATAAATGGGCAAACATTAATAGTCCAGAGTCAGGTGCCAGATTCGATAAAACACTGCCTGTCGGTGAGCATGCTTTACAACTCTATTCCCTTGGCACACCAAACGGACAAAAAGTGACGATTCTTTTAGAAGAACTGCTTGCTTTAGGCATTAAAGAAGCTGAATACGATGCTTATCTTATTAACATTGGTGAATCTGAACAATTCTCATCTGGATTTGTTGGAGTGAATCCAAATTCCAAAATCCCTGCTTTAGTCGATAGATCTTCTGATGAAAATGTTAACGTGTTTGAGTCTGCTTCAATTTTGGTGCATCTCGCAGAGAAATTCGACCAGTTCTTACCTAAAGGTGGAAATGCCAGAACCCAAACCTTTAACTGGTTATTCTGGGCTCAAGGCTCGGCACCTTTCCTCGGCGGCGGATTTGGTCATTTTTACGCTTACGCTGATGAAAAACAGGAATACCCTATTAACCGTTTTGCCATGGAAGTAAAACGCCAATTAGATGTGCTAGATAAACAACTTGCTCACAATACGTATATCACAGGCGATCAATATACTATCGCAGATATGGCAATTTGGCCGTGGTATGGCAATTTAGTGCTTGGTAATTTGTATGATGCCGCCGAATTTCTTCAAGTTGAAGCTTATACTCATGTCGTTCGTTGGGCTAAATTATTGCAAAGTCGTGAAGGGGTACAACGAGGTCGTATCGTCAATCGCTCATGGGGTGAAGCATGGGAACAAGTTGCAGAACGTCATTCAGCTGAAGATATTGATAAAGTGCTTAAACTACGCAGTTAGAGTCAGCCCTTAATTTGACTCTATTATGATAATTTTATTACTGAAAAAGCCTTCTGTGTTACAGAAGGCTTTTTCTTTTTTATATCATCATTACACACCAAACATCTTATGATGTTTAGATGCTCATCGCCAATTCAGCACCTTGACGTATAGCACGTTTAGCATCTAATTCAGCAGCCACATCTACCCCACCAATTAAATGAACAGGTAAGCCAGTGGCTTTTATTTCATCAACTAATGTACGGTTAGACACTTGTCCAGCACATAGCACCACATTATCGACATTAAGGATTTCAGTTTGCTCACCGACGGTAATATGTAGTCCTTTTTCGTCAAATTTTTCGTAGTTTACGCCTGTTTTCATATGCACATCATGTTGCTTCAGCACACTTCGATGGATCCAACCAGTCGTTTTACCTAAACCTTTACCCATTTTACTGGTTTTACGTTGCAGTAAATACACATCACGGCCAGGATTATGTTCAGCTTCGTCAGTTAAACCGCCTGCATGTTGATAGCTTTTATCAATACCCCATTGCTCTAACCACTTGTCGGGTTGCAATGTACTGGATTCACGCTCACATAAGAAATGAGCAATATCGAAACCAATGCCACCGGCACCAATTAACGCGACATGTTGGCCTATTTCAACCTGACCCGTTAACACTTGTTGGTAATCAACCACTTTAGGGTTATCAAAACCGGGTAAATCTAATGCTCGAGGTACAACCCCAGATGAAATAACCACTTCATCAAATTTCTCATTGGCTAACACCGCCGCATCTAATTTGGTATTTAAACGCAACTCTACGTTATGTAGTTTAAGTTGATTTATGAAATATCGAATCGTTTCATTAAACTCTTCTTTACCCGGAATTTTGCGCGCTAAATTAAATTGACCACCCACTTCGGATTTAGCTTCAAATAATACAACCTCATGACCACGGGTCGCTGCATAAACTGAAAATGCCATCCCAGCAGGACCAGCCCCCATGACCGCAATCCGCTTTTTATCCGTTGTTGGCGTAAAGTTAATTTCAGTTTCATAACACGCACGAGGGTTAACTAAACATGTTGCTCGCTTCATTGAAAAGGTATGATCTAAACAGGCTTGGTTACAGCCAATGCAAGTATTTATCAATTCAGGAGTATTGGCAGCCGCTTTATTCACAAATTCTGCATCGGCTAAAAATGGGCGAGCCATAGACACCATATCGGCCTGGCCCGATGCTATGATTTTCTCACCAATTTCTGGAGTATTAATACGATTGGTTGCAATTAACGGCACCTTAACTTCAGCTTTGAGTTTTTCTGTCACCCAAGCAAACGCACCACGAGGCACACTAGTAGAAATTGTCGGAACTCGTGCTTCATGCCAACCAATACCAGTATTAATAATACTTACACCGGCTTGTTCAAGGGATTTTGCCAGTTGAACGACTTCGTCCCAAGTCGAACCGTTATCGACTAAGTCGAGCATTGATAAACGAAATACGATGATGAAATCTTTACCTACTTTGGCACGGATAGCATTAACAATATCAATGGGGAATTTTACGCGTTTCTCATAGCTTCCTCCCCACTCATCGGTGCGTTTATTGGTCCGAGAACTGATAAATTGATTGATTAAATAACCTTCTGAACCCATGACTTCAACACCGTCATAACCCGCTTTTTTAGCAAGTGCGGCACTGGTGGCATAATCTTTAACAGTAGAGCGTACTTGTCGTGCAGACATTGCAGAAGGCGTAAATGGAGTGATAGGTGATTTTATTTTACTGGGAGCTAAGCTAAATGGATGATAGCTATATCGACCCGCATGCAAAATTTGCATGCAAATTTTCCCGCCTGCGTCATGTACAGCATCAGTCACAATTTTATGCTTACCGACTTGCCATGAAAAACTTAACTGACAAGCATGTGGTGCTAAGCGTCCACGTAAATTGGGGGCAATACCTCCAGTTACTATTAAGCCTACACCACCTTGAGCACGTTCTTTATAAAACGCTGCCAGTTTCTCAAATCCGCCTTTTTCTTCTTCTAAGCCTGTGTGCATTGAGCCCATTAACACGCGATTTTTCAGCTGTGTAAAGCCTAGATCTAAAGGTTCTAATAAGTGTGGAAACGACATTCAAACATCCTTTTTAAACAAGTGATTTAATCCAGCATACATCGACAATAATTTTTGCTCAATCATTTAAACGATTGCTAGTCAAAAACCTTTACAATTCAGTTTCACATTTTTACTGATTTTCAGTTACGATGTGTACATTAGACAGATAAAGGAGTGGCAAATGTCCGCTAAACCCTCGTTTTTAAAAAGGATGTTTTTACTGTTATGGAATACAGTAAACGGTATCCGTAAATTCATCATCAATATTATATTTTTTGGTTTATTGGCCGTTATTGCTGTGGTGTTGCTCAACAGCGAAGACGAAATTGTTGTAGAAGATCAATCAGCGTTAGTGTTGAATTTGTCTGGAAGCATAGTGGACCAAAAACATTATGTAGATCCAATAGAAATGGCCTTTAGTCAAGGGCAAGCTAATGATCCTGAAGGTGAAATACTTTTATCTGATGTGCTTTATACCATCAATAATGCCACTGAAGATGCCCGCATTAGTCATATCATTTTAGATTTGGCTAACTTAAAAAGTGCTGGGATCAGTAAAATGACCTCTATTGGTGAAGCTTTACAGCAATTTAAAGCTGCGAATAAATCGGTTATCGCTATGGCAAATGGTTATGATCAAAACCAATATTTCTTAGCCAGTTTTGCTGACAAAATTTATCTCAACACCCAAGGTAGAGTCGCGCTTGATGGCTTAAGTCGTTACCGCTTATATTACAAAGCTGCGCTCGAAAAGTTAAAAATCACCACTCATGTCTTTCGAGTGGGTACATTTAAATCTGCTGTAGAACCTTTTATCCGCGATGATATGTCTGAAGCAGATAAAGAAGCCAGTAAAGTATTGTTAAATGACATCTGGCAAAACTACTCAAGCATTGTTGCAAGTAACCGTCAAATAGGCCCAGACCAACTTGTATTAAGCACAGATGAGTATTTGGCTCAGCTAGACAAAGCGGAAGGTGATAGTGCTCAAGTGGCTATAAACATGAAATGGGTCGATGAATTAGTATCTGCTGATGCATTTCGTGTTGCAATGATAGAACGAATTGGTAGCGATAAAGAAGGTAAAAGCTTTAAACAAATTAGTTTTAATGATTACCGAACATTAACAGCACCAATACCTAAATTTGTTGAGAAAGACTCTGTAGCGATCATTGTTGCAAAGGGTAACATTCTTAATGGTAAGCAACCGGCAGGACAAATTGGTGGTGAAAGCACTTCTGCATTACTCATGAAGGCACGCTTTGACGATAAAGTGAAAGCCGTCGTACTGCGTGTTGACAGTCCTGGTGGTAGTGCATTTGCTTCCGAGCAAATTCGTCAAGAACTTTTAGCACTTAAAAAGGCTGGAAAGCCAGTAGTCGTGAGCATGGGTAGCCTTGCTGCATCGGGTGGCTATTGGATATCTGCAAGTGCCGACTATATTGTGGCAACACCAACCACCCTCACAGGCTCAATTGGTATTTTTGGTATGTTTGCTACATTTGAGCAAGCACTTAATCATATAGGCGTGAACTCTGATGGTGTGGCTACATCCGATTGGGCGGGATTATCTCCTGCGCGGGAATTAAGTCCACAAGTTGCAGCGGTAATACAACGTCATGTTGAACGAGGTTACCATGAATTTATTTCGCTAGTTGCTAAAGAACGACATATGACACTAGAGCAAGTTGATAATATTGCTCAAGGTCGTGTATGGACTGGCAAACGTGCATTAGCACTAGGCCTAGTGGATGAATTAGGCGATATAGATGTTGCATTAGCCAAAGCAGCTGATTTGGCTAAAATGGATAAGTTTGATGTTAAACTTATCGAGCAAGAGCTGAGTGCTGAGCAACAATTTATACAGCAAATTATGGGCGCTTCGGCGGCATATTTGCCCGATAGTGTTCGTCAAACCAGTGTTTTCGAACAGTTTATCAAACAATGGGCTAGTGCATTTGAAGCATTATCAATGTTTGATGATCCCAATAATACTTATCTGTATTGTGAGAACTGTAATTATTAGTCACTGATATCATCGTAATATAAAGATTATTCAAAAAAAGCCTGCTCAGCAGGCTTTTTTATTGGGGATCGATAAATAAACTCGTATAATTCGCACAATCTGTATTTATCGCCACATAAGAGCCCTACATCAATGCCTAAACGTTCAATTTACGTAGCCTATACAGGCGGTACCATCGGAATGCAAAAAACAGAGAATGGCTTTGCACCAGTAGCGGGGTTTTTAACCGATTGTGTTCAGTCTATGCCCGAGTTTTACCATACCGAAATGCCTCAGTTCGTGATACAGGAATACAGCCCGCTAATTGACTCCTCTAATATGGCACCAACAGATTGGCAAATGATTGCTAACGATATTCAAGCAAACTATGAAAAATACGACGGCTTTGTGATTTTGCATGGCACTGACACCATGGCTTATACCGCATCTGCACTATCATTTATGTTGCAAGGCCTATCTAAACCCGTCATTGTCACAGGCTCTCAAATTCCGCTGGCTCAATTACGTTCAGACGGTCAAACAAATTTGCTCAATTCACTTTATATTGCTGCTAACTACCCTGTAGCCGAAGTTTGCTTATTTTTTAATAACAAACTATTTCGTGGTAATCGATCCACCAAAGCCCATGCCGATGGGTTTGATGCATTTGCTTCGCCTAACTTTCCCATGTTGCTCGAAGCTGGCATAAAAATTAACCTGAAAGCGGGTAAAATTAGCCAACCAACAGGGGCTCCTTTAGAGGTTGTGACCATTAGCCCGCAACCTGTAGGTGTGGTGACGCTTTACCCTGGGATTTCCACTGATATTTTTAACAATATTTTACAGCAACCAGTAAAAGCACTGATTTTATTAACGTTTGGTGTAGGTAATGCACCACAAGATAAGCAACTACTGGATACACTTAAACAAGCTGATGAACGCGGCATTATATTGGTTAATTTAACCCAGTGTTTCCAAGGTAAAGTCAACATGGGCGGGTATGCAACTGGCAATGCCTTGGCACAAGCAGGGGTCATTAGTGGTGCAGATATGACCATTGAAGCGGCATTAGCTAAACTACATTATTTGTTGTCTATTGGATTAACCCCTGCGCAAATTAAGCAACGTATGCAGGAAAATCTCATTGGTGAACTAACGACGGACTAAATAACGTTATTCATATTTTTATTTATTATCTCAACCAGATAACAGCTAAAAAATGCGAGCTCATTTGGCTCGCATTTTTTGTCTTATAATATCCATTACTGATAACAAATATTACTTAATATCAGATGATTACAAATCAGCTTCTTTAAACTCAGCAATAGGATCGCCTTTAAATTGTTTTTTCAGCTCAGATTTAGACAACTCATTAATATTACCACCCGCTGCGATAGTAAAATGTTCAGTTTGATGCAGTTTACGTGCTTGATACAACATTACCACTTGTAATGTTGACTCACGCTGTTGCTCTGTTAAAACCGTACCATCATCCCACTTACCTAGCTCAGTTGCAGACAATAAGCGTTGGTATACTGCTTCAGGCATTTCATCAATGACTTTATTAATATCGTTCATACTGATTTCCGTTTATGTAACACTATTCTTATCCGCGTAACAAGGTAGCCCGCAAAGCCAATAACAAAACTGGTCATCGCTAGATAGAAAGTCACCCCTTGCGCAGGCTCTCCGCCCCAAAACCACACCACGACTCCGGCGATAAATAATGTCAAAAAAATAAAACTTTGGTTCATCAAGCTATTGGAACGCTCAATGTGACTGATAATCGTCAACGATTCGGTATTACCACTTAAGTCGGTTTTACAATGCTCACATTGTTTAGCCAGACTAGAAATTCTCTTCTGACATTTAGGACATGCAACTAAGGCCATAACTCACTCTACCTGCTTGATTAGCTCAAGATAATAACTGCCGGATATTGCCGCGTTTATAAACTATCAACCACAGCTAACATGGCAACTAATGATGCTTCACCTAAATATACGCACCGCTCAGGAGACCAGCCCACAAATGGGTCAGCTAAATTAGCATTGTCTTTGAATGGCATTTCTAACGTGTTTGATAAACAACTAAACGTATTGGCAACCCAATTTGAACCAACGGTTAAATTCGCTTTACCAGGAGCATCTTTATCGTAACCAAACTCGGTTTGGAAATCTGCACTGGCAATGGTCAATGCATTCAGAAATTGCTGTTGTAATTGCGCCAGCTTATCGTTGTAATTTGGTACGCCCTCACACCCCGCAAGGAACACATAAGGTAGACCTTCATCGCCGTGAACATCGTAAAATAAATCGACACCGGTTTGGTGCATTTTATTAACAACATAAAACACTTCAGGGCTTTTTTCTAAACTAGGTGTTTGCCATTCACGATTAAGGTTGGTCCCTACCGCATTAGTGCGTAAATGTCCCCGTGCACTACCATCGGGATTCATGTTTGGCACAATATAGAAGTTGGCTTTGTCTAATAAGGCTTTCGAAGTAGGACAGTCACTGTCGAGTAGTTGATTTAATAACCCTTCAACAAGCCATTCTGCCATGGTTTCACCTGGGTGTTGACGCGCAGTTATCCAAATATTCTTTTTATCTGGATTTGCATCACCAATTTTAAGCAAGGTCATGTCACGGCCATCAAGTGTCAAACCAAGGTGCTCAAGACTAACGGCCGGATGTAATTGCACTTCACTGATTAAATCTAAATGACGTTCGTAACTGTAAGGCGCAAAGTAAGCAATCTGAATCGCGTCACAATCAAGCTCTGCTTGGATAGTCAATTTGCCATCGACATATTGCGTAGGCAATCTAAACCAAGTTTGACGATCATAGCTGGCAACGGCTTGATAATCTTCCCAACCTTTAGGGTAAGATGCGCTACCGGCATTAAGAATATTAAGGGTATAAGTTTGGCCTACTTCACCTTCTAGACGAAAGTTAAACCATTGATAAAACTCACCGCCAAAGTCTGGACGTATCGCGAGTTGTATGTCGTCATGCTTATCGAGATTAATGACGTCAATGTTACCGCCGTCAAAGTTTGCTGTAATCCGCATTAGATTATCCTTTAATGTGCTTGCGCTTATTTTATTGGCTAAAAAAATCAGCCTTATTTTATGCGCCATAGCTTACCAAATGCGGCAATTAGTGTGAACCATTAAAAGCTAAAGCTATATCCTTGACCACGAACGGTGTTAATTAATTCGCGTGGTAAATTGCGTTTAACTAATTTACGGCGCGTATTGCTAATATGCATATCTAAGTTACGGTCAAAACGGCCCAATTCTTTATGCAACACGCGTCGTTGTAATTCTGCTTTTGTAACAACTTCACCCTGTCGTTCAAACAAATATTTAAACAGTCGGTATTCAGTCTGGGTTAGAACTAATGATTGTTGGGCAAAACTAATGGTGTAACAGGCATCATCAAAGCTAACACAATCATGTGCGTTATCATTCAAAGGCGGTTGTGTCCTCCGATTTAACACATTAAGACGCAACTGTAATTCTCGAGTATTAATGGGTTTAGAAAGATAATCATCGGCACCTAACTCCAACGCATTGATACGCTCAAGTTCACTATTTGTGTCTGCGAGCACAATAATAGGCACGCGAGTCTGTCTGGCAACTAATAACCAAAATGAGTCCATTTTAGGCACCGAAAAATCCAATAGGATTGCATTCAGCTCAAGGGTTTCCATATGGATTAGTGCATCAAAGGCATTATTGACCTTATGAACACAGTAGCCTTGTTCTTTCAATTGGTGCTCTACATTGGTTTTATCAGAATTTATATGTTCAATGAATAAGATATTGTTCATGGGCAGCCACTTAATGATAACGATTACCATTAAGATTATCATAGCGATTTACTTTGAGCCAGATTTAATCCCCTTTTTAGCTTTTCTATTAACAAAAAAAGGCCTGAAATTTCAGGCCTTGTGACATGCGTCACACAATAATGCAAAAAAGTGTCGAGTTACTTTTCAGTCATTAACTGCTTAATAAATTTAACAGGTGCACTACCATAACTTAAGAATTGCTCATGAAACTCTTTTAAATCAAAGTGTTCACCTTGTTTGGCTTTACGCTGTTCGCGGAAATCGTAAATCTCACGATACCCAGCATAATAACTCGTCAATTGTACTTGGCTTAACGTTGCACGGCGCCATTTCCCTTCAGCTTCGGCCCGTTGTTGGAACGCTTCATTCTCGAGTAAGTCAATCACCTCTTGCTCGCCCATACCGTTAACCTGAATACTGTAGTCTAAAATGGTGTTACAAATAACCCGCAAATTCCACTTGTAATACATCAACCACATTTCTGGTTCAAAGTCGCCGTACCCTTCTTCTAGCATCATGCGTTCGGTATACACTGCCCAACCTTCAATCATGGCGCCATTACCAAATAAACTTTTCACTAAACTTGGAGATTGGTTTGAGAAAACTAATTGAGTGTAATGCCCTGGGATGGCCTCATGGATATTTAAAACCTGTAAAATCCAATGGTTGTATTCACGTAAATAACTCTCTGCCGACTCATCACTCATATCATCTAATGGCGATACGTTGTAATAGGTATTACCGCCTTTGTCATATGGACCGGGAGCGCTGATTGATGCGCCAGCAAAACCACGCATGTACTCCGGCGTTTCGCGGACTATTAATGGCTTTTTAGGATCAAGTGTGACCAATTGCTTGTCATTCACAAATTTGATCAATTGCGGAATTTGCTTACGTACTTCAGCAACAAAGTTTTCACGTTTTACATGTTTAGTCGATAAAATATCAATCAATTGACGGATGGCTTGTCTCTCATCAGCTGGTTTAGGTGTGTCGATATACTTTGACCAAATGGAATCAGTGATCTTAGCCATTTCTTGCTGTACATGATTTTTATCAGCCACGGCTTTGTTGTACAGTTGTTTTGCGGTCATACCAGATTGAATATCAAAGGCGAATTTTTCTTCGTATAAGGTTTCACCTATACGAAAATCACGCGCTCCCTTTACAGTGAGTTGACGTTCAAGCGCGGTTAACCACTCAATATGTTGCTTAATCGCAGAAATGGCTGCATCAAATCGTTGGGTAAATAATGTTTTCTGTTCAGTGTTTAACCCCGAATCAGCGACTTGTTGAACTAACGCTTCTGATAATACCGAAAAAGCCCCTTTATTTTGCATAATGGCTAATTGGGTATGTTCAAGGGTCGGATCACTGATGTTATTACGTGCAGCCTCATAATATGCCGGTACGTTTTCAAGACGTGCAATCACTGATGAAAGTCGCTCATCTAACGGAGCAAAGTCTTCATTAATAATTTGTGCAAAACCACCTGCCACGTTGTAGTTAGATGGATCCCACTGCCACGCTTTAAAACGAGTCACTTCCCATTGCATTGACGCAACAAGATTAGTCAGTAATTTATAATCAATTAACTCATTAGCCGATAATGATTGTGGATCAAACTGCGCCAATGCGGTTTGTTGTTTTTCAACAAAAGCTAATGTGTTATTGCGACTTTGTTGGTTTGGAATGTCCAAATAACCATCATTAACATGCTTACCACTATAGAGTGCCCATGTAGGTGATAACACCCATAACTCATCAATAAATTGCTGAGAGTATTCGTTAAAACTTAACCTAACTGGAACAACCACAGTTGTTTTATTTTCTGATTGTGCGCTTTTATCGACCGCTGTAGTCGCCTGATTATCACCACATCCTGCTAATATTGCTAATGCGAAAGAGACAGCCAAAGGCAAAATTGCTTTGTTCATGTTTTATCCCTAAATTTATCGTTTTGTATTTTATTGTGTTTTTGACGTTAACAAAATCGTTAACGGTAGAGCTAAAAAAATGGATTGATCACAGTGCCATATAGTTAATCATGTTCACTGCCTGTTTGCAGCAACAAGATATCTTTTGTGACACAAAATCCCCCCGATGATGACCTAGCATCGAGTTAGCCTTTGTGATTAATATTTACTTTAGACAAAATCATTATTGAAGACGCTGTGATGACAAGGCTGTAAAGCGAGTCAGTGATAATATAGTTCAGTAAAATTAAATAGTTGATATTTTGTCATCAATGCAATGTTAACCGATCGCCAATCGGCCAATTACCGCTGTTGTGACAAATATATTTCTACTAATAAGACTGGGGGCATAGCACGCTATTCATGCCGTCTTCAGCACAAGCATCATCAACATTAAGGTCATTAACAGCCATTCCAAATAGGCATTTATAAGCAGGATTGGTATAAATTAGCTTACGACCTCGCTAATTTACCCCTTAGAGGTAAACTTTAGCCAAGTATTTTGACGCTGTACCATGCGCATAGCGAATGGTACGCGGTCTTATTTGTCTATGTTCAACACCCATAACATTATATGTTCCAAGGATTAGGCTTTGGCCCTTTGGTTACTGACACTTTTTGAGTTTTGGTTTTTCTAAAATCAGTACTGTCGTTTTTAGATTTACCTAAACTGAGCGTCGGCTTTTCTGCTTGGATTTTCGGCTTATTTTGGCGACTTTTAGGAACATGATTAAGTATTGATTCTGGTACGGGTTTGTTTGGCTCAAAACCTTCAATCACTTTACGTGTTAATAAGTGGCCTAAACGACTTTCAATCATGCACAAGTTTTTAAAATCATCTTTAGACACAAACGATATTGCTTCACCTACAGCGCCTGCACGTCCCGTACGACCAATACGATGAATATAATCATCTGCTGGATAAGGTAAGTCGTAGTTAACCACCCGGGAAAGATCGTCAATATCAATACCGCGAGAAGCAATCCCCGTAGCAACAAGATATTTTATCTTACCTGACTTAAAGTCCGCTAAAATCTGTTCTCGAACAGGTTGACTGCGACCACTGTGAATACATTCAGCGGCAATATCACGCTTTTCTAATTGACTGACTAATTTCGCTGCACCTTGCTTTGTTTCAATAAAAATCAGTGCTTGATCCCAAGCTTCCACTTTAATCAAATGACTCAATAAAGCCGATTTTTTGTCTTTATCTACGGTTGTTAACCACTGCGAAATCTTAGGTGCAGAATTTTTGTCGGCAATCACTGAAATTTCAACCGGACGGTGAATAGCCGTTTTTGCTAACGCACGTACTTGATTAGACAAGGTAGCCGAAAAGAGCAAACTTTGTCGTTCCGATGGGAGCTTATCAATGATTTTATTAATATCTTCGATAAAACCCATGTCTAACATGCGATCAGCTTCATCTAAAACAAGTACTTCTAACTCATCAAAATGCACTGCCCGCTGGGTATATAAGTCGAGTAATCGACCCGGGGTAGCAACCAATATATCTACGCCATCAAGCATAGCCTGTTTTTGCGGCTTTTCATCAACACCGCCATATATCACAAACGAAGTGACCCCCACATGTTTGGCATAAGACACAATATTACTTTGTACTTGCACAGCGAGTTCGCGTGTTGGAGTTAAAATAAGTGCCCGAATACGTTTTTTGCGTTCAGTTTTACTATCGGCTAAACGTTCTAATATCGGCAACACAAAACTGGCCGTCTTACCGGTACCTGTTTGTGCAGCGGCAAGTAAATTTTTCCCTTGTAGAATAACCGGAATAGTTTGCTGTTGAATAGGTGTTGGTTGACTGTATCCCACTTCATGTAGGGCATTGACAATCGTGTCGCGCAATCCAAGGGGCGAAAAAGGCATGAAAGTGGGTCTCAATAGTAAAACAAGAATAAAGCATTATAGAGCTTGCGCGTAACAAGCGCTAACACCTATTTAATTTAAAAATATGCTAGATAACGCCATGTGTAGACAACCATAACAATAGACGTCATTCACAATGTCATTGTTTAATAGCACAAATGAAAAAAGACGTCCGAAGACGTCTTTTTTCATAATATGGCGGTGAGCGAGAGATTCGAACTCTCGTTAGGGATAAACCTAAACACACTTTCCAGGCGTGCGCCTTCAGCCACTCAGCCAGCTCACCAATTTGTGACTTACTTTTTATCCATACTATTAAAAGACATCAGATAAAAAGGCAGTACTTAATATTTGATTCTATTGAGTGGAATAATTACCTCTCAATAATACAAAACCACTTAATACTAACAGCGATATTGCTAATCGTGGCGTACTTTACGCAAATGCTGATAGCGGGTCAAGTAAAAAAACTACACTATCAAGTGTTTGCACAAATGCTCAGCAACTTATGCCTAATTAACCTAATAAGGTTGGGAAAAGTCCTTTTATACCAGCAGAAATGACTTCAATGCCTAAAGACAACATCAATAGCCCCATTAAACGCGTAATCACGTTAATGCCTGTTTTACCTAATAGTTTAAACAGCATTGGCGCCATACGAAATAAACCCCAACTGACAAGACCTAAGGTAACAATGGTTAAAAACATACCTATGTAGTTGGTTATTTGGTGATGCTCCGCCGCAAACACAATCACCGCACTAATGGCACCAGGACCAGCCATTAATGGCAAGGCTAAAGGGACAACTGCAACAGACTCCATGCCTGATGACTCACGGTCTTCTTCTTGGTTACGTTTCACTTCACTGATTTTACCTTGCAACATCGACATCGCAATAATACAAATCAAGCTACCACCCGCAATACGGAATGCCGATAATGAAATACTGAACATACTAAGAATGTAATGCCCTGCTATAGCCGTCACCAATAGTATGATCACTACGGCCATATTTGCATCACGATTGGTATTTTGGCGATCTGCTTCAGTTTGATGGCTGGTTAAGCTCACAAACACAGGTAATAACCCTACAGGGTTAATAATGGCTAACAGTCCTAGAAAGAACTTGATATAAAGCATGAAATCCACTTGGTATAACCCTCTTGATATTACCTGATTTGAAGCTCAATTCTGAGGGCGCTAATGTAGCTGATACCTTAACGTTTCCCAAATGAATTTTTTTATATTTAATGAGGCATTTTTCAATACAAAAACTAATACTACTCTGTTAACGCCCTTTTTATTTAACAGATAAAATATCTCCAGCACACGCTTTTTCGGTTGTTTTATTTCACAGTGACAGCTTGATTGGTTTATTTAACCCGCTAATCGCTTTTTTATACGGCGATATAGGTTGTTAACCTACAAGAAGTCACACAACCCCAAACTATGGTTAAGATGAAAAATACTAACATCAAGTCAAAAAAACACAACCAAACAATGTGCAATACAGTTGCTATTTTATCTGAACTTTTTTTAATGATAAATTTGACTTAAATGGTCTTTGCTAAAATAGCTTAGGAATAAAAAAGAGATGTTGGCAGTAGCAACATCTCTTTGAATTAATATTAAGTAAAACTTAACATTACTTTAAATACTCATATTGGTAACCAAAAGGCAAAATGCGATTAGTTTGCCGTCCAACGATCCATCCAACCAAGCACATTTTTGTACCATAGCTGTAAATTATCTTGATTTAAGATCCAATGATTTTCATCAGGGAATACCAATAATTCAGATGGAATACCTTTACGCTGCATAAAGGTAAATGCAGCAAGACCCTGACCGTAAGGCACGCGGTAATCTTTTTCACCGTGAATAACTAACATTGGTGTTTTCCAGTTTTCAACATAATTAACTGGGTTAAACTTTTCGTACAGTGCTTTGTTTTGATCGTATGGACCACCAAACTCATATTCAGGGAACCATAACTCTTCGGTTACATAATACATAGAGCGCATATCAAACAAACCAGCATGGTCGACTAAACACTTAAATCCATCATTCCATTTCCCTTGGAACCAGTTCATCATATAGCCACCGTAAGAACCACCCAACGCACATGCATTATTTGCATCTAACCAAGGTTGTTGCGCGGTCACGGCGGCCATGCCTTTTTTAAGATCTTCTAGCGGCTTTCCACCCCAATCTTTACCGATTGAATCGGTAAACGCTTGCCCATAGCCCGTAGAACCGTGAAAATCGACCATCACTACGCCATAACCTGCTCCGGCCCATAACTGAGCATTCCAACGTCCGCTAAACCCATTACCAAATGAGCCTTGTGGGCCACCATGTACTAAGTAAGCAATGGGGTATTTTTTCCCTTCTTCATAATTAGCGGGTTTAATCCAATAACCATGAACGGTTTCATCATTCCAACCTTTAAAATTAAACTGTTCAAACTCGCCAAATTTTATCTCTGCTAACTTGTCTTTGTTGACATGAGTTAACTGTTTAAGCTGCTCTCCTTCAAGTGACACACTGAATAAGTCGCCAGGCTCCACCAATGATGACTTTTTGAAAATAAGACGATCCTGAGTCACCGCAACTAGGCTATTGCTTCCTTGATTGTATATAGGACGAACATCGCCAAACTGGGTGTTAACTTCAAAAATAGTCACTTGACCTACATCTTGAGCCGTCACGTATAAAGTTCGACCATCTGCACTAAAGTTAAGTGAACTGGCACTGCGATCCCATAATGGGGCCACTTCTTTTTCTTGACCAGTGACATTGTCACGTAACATTATCCGGTAGCGATCGGCCTCATACCCAGGCTTGATCATGGCCAAATACGCAAGATATCGGCCATCTGCAGAGAACGTGGGTTGAGCATCCCATGCTTGATTATCTGGGGTTAAGTTAACAGTTTCGCCGCCAGTAACGGGCACTTGCCATAAATCGTAATTTGTAGTCCAAGCTTGATCTCGGCTCGGAGCTTTAGCACTGTAAACAACGTATTTCCCATCAGGCGTAAAGGTAACCTCTTCCATGCCTGAAAACGGTTTAGGGGGTGTTTCAGTGTCACGGCCCAAAGTGACATCAATAGCGTTAGTGATTTTGCTGCCATTTAACGAGGCGACAAATAAATGATCACGAGCGTGATCTTCCCACGTATCCCAATGACGTACCATTAACTGTTTATAAAGGCGACCAGTGGTTTTTCGTTCAGTTTCTTGAGTCAATTTATCTTTAGAACACGCTAGGTCTTTACATTCTGGAAATACACGCAAGTTCATGACAACTTGCTTACCATCATGAGACAATTTATAACCATTAATATCTAATGGTAAATCTGTAACTGCTATCGCTTCCCCACCATTTAGAGCCAACTGATATAACTGGCTGCTACCAGTTCGGCTCGCGAGGAAATAAATAGACTGGCCATCGGCAGCAAAGCTGACATCATGCTCAGTGCCAGCAGCTGCTGTGAGCTGTTTAGGCTTAGCATTTTTATGACTTAAGTCGAGTAAAAACAGATCAGAACTGGCTTCACCTTTTTCATCAACGACTTTCACACCATATACCAAACTTTTACCGTCGTTAGACACTGCAGCTGAATGCAATTTATTTAATTTAACTAATTGCTGCACATTAAAGGCTGTTGGCTCAGCCGCAAGTACTGACGTTGCCATTCCTGCGGCAACCAGTGCAAATAATACGGAGGACTTTTTCATTGTTATTGAGTCTCGGTTGTTTTCAGTAAACGAAATGTCAAGATAAGCCATCAGCTCGACATCATAAATATGTATTGCAGACTAGCGAAAGCAAAACGCTCAGGCAACAAGCCTTTTGTAAAAAGCTGTAAACCCGAGCGTTTGATCACATTGCCACTTATCCCATCTGTGTAAGCACCGTATTGTATGGTTTAAATGTTAGCTTTACTGTTGGCAATATTAATTTTCCAGATTGCCGGACCCGTTTCATGAGCATTAACACCATTAGTATCAACCGCAACAGTGACAGGCATATCTTGAACATCAAACTCGTAAATTGCTTCCATGCCTAAATCTTCAAATGCAACGACACGGGATTTTTTAATCGCTTTTGACACTAAATAAGCGGCTCCGCCAACGGCCATTAAATACACTGCTTTGTGTTTTTTAATTGAAGCAACCGTTTCTGGTCCACGTTCAGATTTACCGATCATCCCCATAAGGCCTGTCTTGTCTAACATCATGTCAGTAAACTTATCCATACGAGTTGCTGTTGTTGGGCCTGCAGGGCCAACGACTTCATCACCAACTGGGTCAACAGGTCCAACGTAGTAAATAAACTTACCAGTAAAATCTACGCCCTCGGGTAATCCTTCACCAGAATCAAGTAACATCTGAATACGCTTATGGGCTGCATCACGACCAGTAAGCATTTTACCGTTAAGTAATAAGGTATCACCACTTTTCCACGTTTCTATTTCAGCTTGCGTGACCTTATCTAAATTAACTCTATGGGTGTTTTCACCCGCTTCGCGAGTAATTTCGGGCCAATCAGATAACGATGGAGGCACTAAATCTACTGGCCCAGTTCCATCTAAATGAAAATGGACATGGCGAGTTGCCGCGCAGTTTGGGATCATCACCACAGGCTTAGACGCTGCATGTGTCGGTGCTGATTTAATTTTAATGTCTAATACCGTTGTTAACCCACCTAAACCTTGAGCACCTATACCTAAGTTGTTAGCACGCTCAAAAATGTCTAAACGAAGTTTTTCTTCTGTGGTGACCGCCCCACGTTGCATTAATTCATGGATATCAACAGGGTCCATCAAGGATTCTTTTGCCATCACTGCTGCTTTTTCTGCTGTACCACCAATCCCTATACCTAACATACCTGGCGGGCACCAGCCTGCGCCCATTGTTGGTAATGTTTTTTCTACCCACGCAGCAATGTCATCAGACGGGTTTAACATGGCCATTTTGGATTTGTTTTCTGATCCGCCACCTTTGGCTGCTATCATCACTTCAACTTGGTTACCCGCAACCATGTCAATATGCACTACAGATGGCGTGTTATCTTTGGTGTTTTTTCTCGCCCCTGCTGGGTCTGATACTATTGAGGCACGTAATGGATTGTCAGGATTAGTGTAGGCACGACGTACACCTTCATCGACCATTTCTTGCACTGTCATGTCTGTTTTATCCCACTGAACCGACATACCTATTTTAACAAAAGTGGTCACAATACCTGTGTCTTGGCACAATGGTCGTTTGCCTTCGGCAGACATCCGCGAATTAATTAAGATTTGTGCAATAGCATCTTTGGCAGCTGTACTTTGTTCACGCTGATATGCATTATACATAGCATCAACAAAATCTTTTGGATGGTAGTAAGAAATATACTGCAGTGAATCTGCGATACTTTCAATAAAATCAGCCTGTTTGATCACAACAGGGTTATCAGAAGTCTTTGTAGTGGTATTGCTCGACATATGGGGCGCTCCAGCAGCCATTGCGGCCTAACATTATTATTTTTGTAAAAAGAATCGTTTTTGTAACTATCGATTGATTGACCTCAGCGAAAGGTTATTAAACGGTTACCAAACTGAGGTTAACTATTTAGACCAATATGATACTCTTTCCATCCTTTTTGGGCTACATCACATTTTTAGGTAAGGGATATCGATGTTTGCGCGGGCGACAAAATCACTATATTGGCAGAGATTAGATTGGGAAATTGAAACAAAACAGTTATTTGCGCTGTTCAGTCATCAACCTTGGGCCATGTTACTCGACTCAGCAAATGGAGTGCACCCTGATGCTCAGTTGGATATTATTGCCATAAACCCAATTGCAACACTAACCAGTGATGATAATCAATGCTGTTTTACAGCCATCAATCCAAACGTTCAGCAACTTAACATTACCTTTCCCCCTAACCAAACACCGATTGATACACTCAGCCATATTCACCGATTGCTATACCCAACCCCTCAAGAAAGCCAACATTCATATAGTGTTGGCGCGTTAGGTGCTTGGGGTTATGATTTAGGGCGAAGTATTGAGAAACGGTCAAACATTGCCGTTAAAGATATTCACCTAGGTGATATGAATATAGGTTTTTATGATTTTAGCTTAATTTATAGTTACGCAGAAAAGTCTTGGTATGCTTATCATTATCAAGGAAGAAAAGCCTTAGAATATGAATTGAATTTAATTCAATCAAGAATCAATAACTCTCGTGTGGTGACCAATCCAACACAAAATTTCAGCTTGTCGACGCCATGGAAAAATCAACTCACGGAGCAGCAATACCAACAAAAATTTGCTCAAGTACAACAATATTTACTCAGTGGCGACTGCTATCAGATCAATTTAACTCAACGTTTTGAAGCACAATATCAAGGTGACGAATGGCAAGCTTATTGTGCGCTGTCAAAAGCCAACACTGCGCCCTTTTCAGCTTTTATCCGTTTGCAAAATCATTGCGTGTTATCGATATCACCTGAGCGCTTCATCCGCTTGCAAGACCGACAAATCGAAACCAAACCGATTAAAGGAACAATGCCAAGAAATGTTGACCCACTATTAGATAAACAAGCGGCAGATAAATTGAGTACATCTGAAAAAGATCGTGCAGAAAATGTCATGATTGTTGACTTACTCAGAAATGACATTGGCAAAGTGGCTGCACCAGGAAGTGTGCAAGTACCTTCGTTATTCGCTATCGAAAGTTTTCCAGCGGTTCATCATTTAGTGAGTACTGTGACAGCCACGCTAGACATTAACCATAACGCTTTTGACTTACTTTGTGCCGCATTTCCAGGAGGCTCTATTACTGGTGCACCTAAAATACGTGCGATGCAAATTATCGAAGAATTAGAACCTTCAAGACGTAACCTGTATTGCGGTAGTATTGGTTACATCAGTCAAAACGGTAACATGGACACCAGCATTACGATTAGAACATTAGTCACCGAGCAACAATCTATCTATTGTTGGGCTGGCGGTGGGATAGTAGCTGATTCAGATGCAGCAGCGGAATATCAAGAAAGCTTTGATAAAGTAAGTAAAATTTTACCTTTATTGGCCAAGTTAAATCAGTAAGGCTGTCACCCATCTTACCGCCTTACGCCATGATTTATCATGCTTTTGCGCACGCCAACAATTGCTTAATTGAATGAATCAGCCTAAATGGCAATGATTAATTAACGCAATTAATCTTTCGTGATACACATCTCCTCAATATAAACGGTTTATATAGAGTAATACCAATCCTTATTAGAATATGATCTATTTAAGGCTGCGTCACTAGGCCCAGTTCAATGAAAATGACTGTAGGTGTAGTCTTCTACATCACAGTCATTTGAAGCAGTAATGGGGCTTGTGACACAGCCCCGAGGGGCGAATTTGTCAGCGTGGTCTTCTTTGTTCGCCTTTCTTAACGAACGACTGCATGGATGCTGGAGGTAGAGCAACGCAGGAGCAGTTGCCTGGAACGACTATGTCTTCAAAAGGCTGTCTCGAATACCTCACTGATAATTGTCGCTAAAAGAGCAAATCTAATTCGGATTGGTATAAAACAGCGTAAATATTATATTTAAGCTGTTAAATAGATGAACTGCAATCAAGATGAACAAATGTTCAAATAGTTATTGAGCATTCGTTCAAAACCTGTTTCAATAGAGTAAATACTGAAATAGGATCTCACATGCTTAAATTTTATTTCCACCCCGGGCCTAACCCAATGAAAGTCGCTCTGTACCTTGCAGAAACAGGCCTTCCATTTGAATTAGTGCCGGTAGATACACTTAAGGGTGAACAACATACTGCTGAATTTAAAGCCATTAACCCAAATGCTAAGACGCCAGCAATTGATGACAATGGTGTGAGAGTATTCGATTCAAATGCCATTTTGTTGTACCTGGCAGATAAAACAGGTTTGCTTTTAGGCAAAGCTGAAGACCGCGGTGAGTTACTGTCTTGGTTAATGTTTATCGGTACAGGTTTAGGTCCTTACTCTGGTCAAGCGGTTCACTTTAGACATCATGCGCCAGACAAAATTGCTTATGCAACTAACCGTTACTTACGTGAGGCGCAACGCCATTACGAAGTGTTGAACGAACACCTTGCCAATCGTGAATATATTGTTGGTGATCATTACAGTATTGCGGATGTATCTGCATGGGGATGGATTGATAAGGCCACTGTTGTATTAGGTGACGAAGGCTTAACACCTTATACACATCTTCAACGTTGGTTTGACAAGGTTAGCGCTCGTCCTGCTATCGAAATTGCACGTAACTTAGGTAAAGGCATTGCTTTTAAAGCTGAATTTGATGAAGAAGCTAAGCGCGCTTTCTTCCCGCAAAATTTCCCAAAAAATTAACCCCTGTCCTCGCTCAGTTTAACTGACTAATTTCAATAAACGCGTTCTAATATTCTGAACGCGTTTTTATTATCATCATCCTTACTTCATCATTCGCTCTGTTTCTGTTTTGACAATAATAAGTTACTAATATGTATCAATTACACTGTTTAGACAGATTTTACATCGATTTCACTTGTTCTTAGGCCGTTAATTTTCTACTGTTAACCTACAGTTATTGAAAATGATTCTCAATGAGGTTACTCATGAATACTCACTTACAGCATCAAATTAACCATTGGATACAACAAGACCCAGACCCTAAAACCCGTGACGAATTGCAAGCATTAATCAATGAAGGCAATGATGCCGCACTAGCCGCTAAATTTTCTGGCCGTTTAGCATTTGGTACCGCGGGTCTTCGCGGTATTGTTGGTGCAGGCCCTATGGCAATGAACCGCTTGGTGGTTCGTCAAACAACCGCTGGACTCGGCGCATACCTACTTGCACAAATCGACAATGCTGCAGAACGAGGTGTAGTCATTGGTTATGACGGCCGGCATGACTCATATGTTTTTGCACATGACGCCGCAAGTGTGCTTACCGCCATGGGGATTAGGGTTCGCTTAACCACCAAAGTAGCCGCTACCCCGCTAGTGGCATTTGGGGTTAAACACGTTAATGCCGCCGCGGGTATTGTTGTCACCGCTAGCCATAACCCACCACAATACAATGGCTACAAAGTTTATTGGGAAAATGGTGCGCAGATTATTCCACCACATGATAGCGGAATTGCTGCTCAAATTGCCCTTGCAGCAACACAAACCATTCCCTTTTTAGATTTAGATAAGGCTGTTTCACAACACAAACTCATTTGGTTAAAAGACGATTTTTATCAAGCTTACCGTCTAGGGGTTTCTACGGCCAAAGAACTTCAAAACCACACTGGTCAACACGATGTCAGTTTAGCGTACACTGCAATGCATGGTGTCGGTGCCGACATGGCCGAAACAGTATTAAACGATGCCGGATTTAGCAAAGTGTACTCAGTCGCAGCACAGCGTGAACCCGATGGTGACTTTCCTACCGTTAACTTTCCAAATCCAGAAGAAAAAGGTGCAATGGATTTAGTGATAGCAGAGGCCCAAAAACATAATGCCACGCTGGCTTGTGCCAATGATCCTGATGCTGATCGCTTCGCCGTTGCTGTTCGCACTGAAAATGGCGAATACAAGATGCTCACCGGCGATCAAGTTGGTGTGCTTTTTGGTCATTACTTACTTAGTCACGCACCTAAAAATCAGCGTCTTACTGGCACGACGATTGTGTCATCAAGCCTGTTGTCTAAAATCGCCAACGAGTTTGGCAGCCAAAGTTATACAACCTTAACGGGCTTTAAGTGGTTAATGAATGTTGGTATTGCTAAACACCAAACTGACAATCAATTTTTATTCGCATATGAAGAAGCGCTCGGTTACACCATAGGTAACTTAGTGTGGGATAAAGACGGATTAACGGCATTAGTGGCTTTTGCCCAACTCACCGCGGAACTGGCTGCCAATAACCAAACCATCTGGGATAAATTGGAACAAATTTATCGTCAACACGGTTTCCACCTTAATGCCCAAGTGAGTATTGCTCTTAAAGCCGACACGCCCAATATTGGTGCGTATTTACGCGAAAATCCGCCAATAAACATTGGTGGATATGTTGTTATATCAACTGACGATTTAAAAAGCCTTCAACGTACTGCTGCGGACGGTAGTAAACAAACGATTGATTTACCTAGCAGTGATGTATTGATTTATGCTTTAGAGGGAGGTGTTCGAGTCATTGTTAGGCCATCCGGCACAGAACCTAAAATTAAATGTTATTACGAAGTGGTAGAAACAATGTTGCCGACTGACTCTTGGCAATCAGCGCAAGCTCGTGCCGAACAAGCTATGTCAGCATTGATTACATCTCATCAAGCCAGCTTACCTAATTAACTACTTGCCATTCGACCGCACACCACATCACTTGTAAAGCGCCTGTTAATATTTCAGGTGTTTGTTTTTATGTGTCGCTAATTGTTAATAAAAAGTATGCGTTTGAAGGAGTGGCTAGATCAGAGTGTCATGAGATATGACCGATTGAACTAACTAAGCCCAAATTTAAGCAACCTATGCACAAACATAAATGCCTATAATGTTACGAAATTTAATATAACGTTATCGCAGGATTGCTAATGTATAAAAGTCTCGTTTCTTTGGCCGTTGTTGCCAGTATTTCAACCCCAGTAGCCATAGCTGCCGAAGAAGATCAAAACCTTGAACGTATTGAAGTTGTTGGTTCACGTATCGCCCTTCGTACAGCCACTGACAGTGCAACTCCGGTGGATATTATTACCTCCGATCAACTCGCAGCGACAGGATTAACAGAAACAGCCAAAGCATTGCAGTTTGCGGCCCCAAGTTATAGCTTCCCTTTTTCATCTATTACAGATGGTAGCGATGCTGTGCGTCCTGCAAGCTTACGAGGCATGTCACCTGACCATACTTTAGTATTGGTTAACGGTAAACGTCGTCACGGTTCTGCATTAGTCCACTTAGGGGGAACATTAGGGAAAGGCGCATCAAACGTTGACCTTAATGCCATTCCAATGACTGCGATAAAACGGATAGAAATTTTACGTGACGGTGCATCAGCACTTTATGGCTCAGATGCTATTGCTGGCGTCATCAATGTCGTGCTAAAAGACAGTGACGAAGGTGGCAGTATTGCCGCACAAGTAGGCCAAACCTACGAAGGTGATGGTGAGCAAGTTCGTTTAGGGGTCAACCAAGGCTTTCAAACAAATGAAAATGGTTTTGTTAATGTTTCTTTTGAAGCACATCAAAAAAATGCTACCAATCGTGCAGGCTTAGACTCTCGTCAGCAATACCCTACATTAGCCGATGGTAGCCCAGATCCACGAGAGGCAACATTCGATCGCCTAAATCATCATGTTGGTGATAGCGATTATGACAACTACAGCTTATTTGTAAATGCTGAACAAGGATTTGACACTAATGGTAAGCTTTATGCCTTTGGTGGTATCAGCAAACGTACTTCAACTTCTGGTGCTTTTTATCGTCGCGCCCTCGACACGCGTAACGTCCCCGAAGTATACCCTGACGGTTTTTTACCCCAAATTAGCCCTGAGATTATTGATTACTCTTTGGTAACGGGTTATGAGTTTGAACTTGGTCAATGGGAAGTTGATGCTTCTGCAGGATATGGTAGCAACAGCTTTGAATACAAGGTCGAAAATACGATTAACGCCTCACTTGGGCCAACCAGTCCAACAGATTTTGATGCTGGCACGCTCTCTACATCTGAAGTCAATCTTAACTTAGATGCATCAACCTATTATGATTTTGCCAATGACTCAGATTTATTAGTGGCAATGGGCGTAACGTGGCGCGAAAGTGGTTATCAAATTGAGGCTGGCCAAGAAGAATCATATATTAAGGGTGATTACCAAGGAAAATCTGGAGGTAGCCAAGGCTTTGGTGGTTTTACTAAAGAGTCTGAAGTCGATGAAGATCGTACTAACTTAGGTTTGTATGTTGAGCTAGAAAACCAACTCACCGATGATTTTTACTGGGCTGCAGCCGTGCGTTATGAAGATTATTCTGATTTTGGCAGCAACACCAGTTGGAAGCTATCAGGTCGTTATGAACTGACAGACAATCTTGCTTTACGATTAACCACAGACACCGGTTTCCGTGCACCAAGCGTACAACAGCTTTATTTTACTAACGTATCAACGTTTTTTGATCCCGATCCAGTCACTGGTGAATTTGTGCCTAGAGAGTCTGGCACATTCAATCAGTTATCACCGATTAAAACTGAACTCGGTATTCCAGATCTAAAAGCAGAAGTATCGCATTCTTATAGTGCAGGTATTGTTTACACTGGTAATAATGGCTTTGCAGTGACATTGGATGCATATGAAATCAATGTTGACGACAGAATTATCTTGTCTGGCGATATCGACAAAGAAAGCTCACCAGCGATTGCGGCTATCCTTGAAGGCACAAATGCCGACTCAGCTCGTTTCTTTATGAATGCCGTCGACACACAAACTCAAGGTGTAGACTTAGTCATTACTCAAGGTTTTGATCTTGGCGAGTATGGCGACTTAAAAGCAAATGTGGCTTACTCTTATAAAGAAACAGAAATTAAGTCAGTGTCCTTACCATCAATCCTTGATGGCTTAGAAGATGATTTATTTGATCATATTGAAGTGGTTCGCATGACAGAAGCGAATCCTAAGAACACTGCCAATATTGGTTTTACTCATCAATATGATGATTTCACCACCAATTTACGTTTCAGCTATTTCGGTGAGTATACCATCGGCTATTCGTCAAGTGAGGTGGAATATGATGCTAAATGGACTACCGACATTAGCACCCGTTACCAAGCAACTGATTCATTAGCTGTAACGCTTGGGGTACAAAATCTGTTTGATACTTATCCAGAAAAACGTCCAGAAGATAATAATTTTAATGGAATATTTGTATACCCGCTCACCAATACTCCTTTTGGGTTTAACGGTGGTTACTATTATTTAGATCTGCGCTACACCTACTAGTAGCTACAACATACACATTAAGTTGTTACCCACTTAATACAGCAACGATATTGTGGCGTTATTAGACGCCACAATATCGTCTTTTGACGTTAATATCACAATGTCATTCCTCGTCAAAAACCAATTCGATTTACCCCCTACTCAGGAACATGCTCACTTCATCTTAAACGTATATTTTATTTGCCTAACAAGATGCCTTGATTGTTCGCGCCAACACTCTCAACCTTATGCAAGCTAATGCCACAGCATTCACGACATAATATAATTTGTAATCATTGTTTATTTTTTTAGTTCAAGTGATTTGAACTGACTCACCTATCATAACAACTGATAAACCGCACGATAATCTTATTACTGTAAACGGGCTTATGCCTCTATCGGAAGTGTTGCTTATCGTTATAATGAGTCAGTAAACATTCGGATTGGAGTTGATATGAACATGTTAACGCTTGATTACATCAAAACATTATTGCCAACTCGACCTGACAATAGCCACAAAATGACTTTTGGCAATGTTCTCAACCTTGCTGGCTCAATTAATTATCGTGGAGCGGCATATTTATCGAGTATGGCCGCACTTCGAGTAGGAGCAGGTTATGTGTCGTTAGCCAGCAGTCCAAGTGTGTGTAACAGCATCAGCGCCCAAACACCTAATATTGTTACCATCCCCTTAATAACACAAACAGTATTGATATCCGCTTTAACTTCTACAACAAAAATAATGGCCGAGCTTGAACAATATGAAAACACCGATCCAGAAGCGATTGCTGTTGATGCTGTTAAGCCATTATTGGCTAAACTATTACACACCGGAGTGATAGCCGTTGGTTCAGGTTTAAGCTTAATGGGTACCGATGATCAACTTCATGTTACTACAGCGCCTACCAAAAACAGCATGACAGCTCAACAAGAACAAGAGCCACTTCCTAAACAGGGCAATTTCACTTTTTTCTGTCATTTAATGAAAGCCATTGAAAACACTAAAGCAACACTTGTTCTTGATGCCGACGGAATTAATTTTTTAGCCAAAAAGAACCACCTAAAAACAAAAGAGATATTACCGTCTTTTACGCTTCCACTGCGTAGTATTCTCACGCCACACCCCAAAGAGCTTGCACGCTTATTAGCTGTGGATGTCACAATGATCCAACGGCTGCGCGAACATTACGCTAATCTAGCCGCGACAACTTTTAACGCTGTGATTGTATTAAAAGGTCAACACACCGTTATCACCGACGGTAAGAAAACCTTTATTAACCCTACAGGCAATAGTGCACTCGCAAAAGCGGGTACTGGCGACGTTTTAACGGGTATGATTGCGGGTTTTTGTGCGCAAGGTTTAGCACCACTAGAGGCAGCTTGTTTAAGTGTCTATTTACACGGCATAGCGGGCGATTTAGCGGCTGAACAATTGAGTGCCTACGGTTTACTGGCATCGGAACTGCTTGAATATATCCCTAAGGCAATACAACATGTGCAGCATGGAAAACCCGATTGACTTAAAGGCTTAAATTGAGTGGCAATAAACAAATGTAGATAAGAGCAGAAACCTTGGTAATTAACTATTGTTCATTGATTATTATACAATTTATCGAGGTATTGCTTAGCCACTTCATTCCAAGTAAATCGCTGCGCAGCAGCATTTTGCTTAACATGTTGCCAAGTTTCGCTACCGTACAGTGCTACTACTTGGTTAAAGCGCTCAACTAAAGCTTGGCTCTGTGTGGCTAACGTATCACCATTAAACACCCAGCCACTGACATTATCTTTAACCGTATCATTAAGACCGCCCACACCGTGTACCAAACAAGGCTGCCCTGTTCTCATTGCGAGCATTTGGCTGATCCCGCAAGGCTCAAATGAACTTGGCATTAAAAATAAACTTCCTTGTTGATACAATATCTCAGATAATCTCTCATCATAACCATGTAAAAATACAAAGTTATCATAACGAGCCGCTGTGGCTTGTAGTACTTTTGCAATATGCAGATCACCGCTGCCTAACAGCAAAAACTTGCCCTCAGGTTGCTGTTGCTTTAACGACTCTAGTATCACCTCCAGCACTATTTTTGTGCTGGTTTCGCCTTCAGCATCGACAAAAGGTTGTAATAGAATTAACATTTTTTGTTCTGTTAACCGTCCCACATAGGTCAACAAAAAATGGTTTGTTTCTCGATTCAGCTGGCTGGATGTTAATAACTGAGTGTCGGCCAATAATGCATGCTTATATTGCCTAATTCGGCTCATGGCGATCAAATCAATAACACTGACATTAGCAGCCTTAGCTTGCCATTTAATCACGGTATTTTCAGCTTGAAGTAATAGTGCCTCATAATCATTCTGATGTGGTTCATCGGTTGTATTCACGTCCTCATAAACGCAACCATTAATGATCCCGACCAACTTGTCTTGCTCAAATTTAGCAATTAAGTCGTTCTCTAATCCTTCACCACCAAAAAAGCCTTTAATATAATCCGATGGCAGTAGTACTTCTCGAGCATAAGTAGGTGACACCAAATGCACTTTATCGCTCAGTACAATCCCCATTCGCATTGGGTTGATGCAATTGCTGTAACGTGGATCAAACAAGCTGTTTTTTGCTATTTGAGTTAATTTACCCATATATTGCGGAAACCAATGGGCAAAAGAAGAATCATCGCCACTAAACGGCCGGATCCCTTGTAATGCCAAGTTGTGAATCGTAAATACACAAGGTAACGCTTTTAATAGCGCAAACTCATCAACACAACTACGAAGCATTGCTACCATGCCGGTGTGCCAGTCATGCAGGTGTAGCACATCCACTCGCGGCAATAGTTCTCGCACTAGGCTGGTAGCAACACAAAGTGAAAACAGCGCAAACTTTGTCGCGTCTTCGGCAAAGGGCCTATCGGCAGAGCCGTCACAATAGACCTTGCCGTGATGATTAAATAACGGATGATCAAATAAATAGATTTGCGCAATGGCTTGGTCTGCATCATGTTGACTCACCACGGTTATGTCATTTTTGTTGTGCGGCCTTGGCATCCGATACACGGTGACAGTATGTCGTTCTCCTGCAAAGTACACCTCAACATCAACCATATATGAAGCACGATATCGCTGGGCCAAAAAACCATAATTTGGCATAGCAACATCGGCTATCACATCGCACTTTGCTAGTGCGGGGGGCAAATCTCGGATAACATCCGCCATGCCACCCACCTTCGCCCCTTTCAGTGCATCGTTTTCTGCTGCCACCAGCAGTACTCGTTTTACACTCTCTTGAGTCATTTACAGTCCTTATTCGTAGCCAACAGGTAAACCCAACATTTTACGTGTTACTAAGGTAATGCCTTTTTCGGATACCCTAAATCCTCTTGCTTTATCATGTTCTTGATTATACCCAATCACCATACCCTCAGGGATGATACACCCCCGATCGAGAATGGCATTTTGGATTTTACAGTTTTTGAGTACCACCACATCGGGTAACAATACCGAATCTTTTACAAACGAATAGGAACACACGCGAACTTCGTCAAACAACACACTTCGCTTAACTTTAGCCCCTGAAATTATACAACCACCAGAAACAATAGAGTCTACTGCCATGCCGCGTCTGTCGTTATCATCAAAAACAAATTTAGCGGGAGGTAATTGCTCTTGATAAGTCCAAATTGGCCACTTTGCATCATAAAGGTTAAGTGGTGGCGTGGGTGACAAAAGTTCCATATTCGCCTGAAAAAACGAATCTAATGTACCTACATCACGCCAATATGAAGGTTGTCCTTCAACCGCACTAGAAAAGGGAAATGCAAACACTTTGTGATTTTCTATAATGGCTGGAATGATATCTTTACCAAAATCACGGTCAGACTTTTCGTTGTTAGCATCTTTTTTTAACTGCTCAAATAAAAACTTAGTATTAAATACATAGTTGCCCATTGAAGCTAAACACATTGTCGGATCATCCGGTGTGGGCTTGGGCTCTGTTGGTTTCTCTTCAAAACCAATCACCCGATGAGTGCTATCCACTTCCATTACCCCAAAAGCACCAGCGGCTTCTTCAATGGGCGTCTCTAAACAACACACTGTCATTTCTGCGCCTGACTCGGCATGGGCGGCTAACAAGCCTGCGTAATCCATTCGGTATATATGATCACCAGATAAGATCATCACGTACTTAGGTATTTCCTGTCTAATAATATCAATATTTTGGAATACCGCATCAGCAGTACCTTGATACCAATTACCAGAAGTTTGTTGTGAAGCCGGTAGTATTTCAACCGACTCCCCAAGCTCTTTTTTAAAGTGTCCCCAGCCACGAGTAACATGACGAATTAATGAATGCGACTTATATTGTGTTACTACCCCCACACGTCGTATTCCTGAGTTGATACAGTTTGATAATGGAAAATCAATAATGCGATATTTACCGCCAAAATACAGCGCGGGTTTAGCACGCCAATCGGTTAGCTCATACAAGCGAGAACCACGCCCACCCGCTAAGATCAACGCATAGGTATCACGCGTTAAATTACTAATATAACGAACATTACTCATAAGCAGACTCCATTTTGCTAGTTAATTAGCCATTAATAAATAAACATTAATCTCTGATTTATCTTATTCAGTGGCATTACATCACTTTCCCTGTATTACTTTTTCATCCAAATATCATCGCGGTAACCCGCTATGGTGTTATCACTTGAAAAACGACCGCTAGCAGCCGTGTTTCTAATACTCATTTCTTGCCAGTTATCTTGATCAAGATACGTTTTTGCCACCAACTCTTGTGCCAGGCAATAACTGTCAAAATCAGCGGCCGTCATCCATTGGTCATTGGGGTCGACAATCGACGCTAGAATATTGTCGAAAATCCCCGGTTCAACCAAATTGAAATGACCACTTTTTAGCATGTTCATTACCCCTTGCAGAGCGGGTGAACGAGTGATGATTTGTTGAGGTTGGTAATTCATTCGAGCTTGCATCACTTCACTCGCATTTAACCCAAATAAAAAGAAGTTTTCATGACCAACCTCTTCAAGCATCTCAATATTGGCTCCGTCTAACGTTCCTATTGTTAGGGCACCATTCATCATAAACTTCATGTTGCCAGTGCCTGAAGCCTCCTTACCCGCTGTTGATATTTGCTCAGATAAATCGGTACCTGGACAGATTTTCTCCATCGCGCTGACGTTGTAATTAGGTAAAAATGCCATGCGTAAATATGGCGTAACCAGCGGATCAGAATTGACCATATGGGCGACATTGTTGGCTAATTTAATGATTTGTTTTGCCATCGCATAGCCAGGTGCAGCTTTGCCACCGATTAAGACACAACGTGGTACCATATCTTGAGTATCGCCATTTAAAATTCGACGATATAAATGGATGACATGTAAGATATTCAGCAGTTGACGTTTGTACTCATGAACACGCTTAACTTGCACATCAAACATCATCGTAGGATCAAATTCGATGCCACACTGTTGTTTTACAAATTTAGTTAATGCTTGTTTATTCTCAAATTTTACTTGAGCCCATTGCTTAACAAATGCCTTGTCATTTATACAGCCATTCAACCCCTTTAGACGTGACAAATTATTGATCCAATCATCGCCTAATCGTTCACAAATCAGCGATGATAATTTAGGATTACAAAATGCTAACCAACGTCTTGGGGTAACACCGTTTGTTTTGTTATTAAATTTATGCGGCCATAATTGGTAAAAGTTATTAAATAACCCTTCTTTGAGTAACTGAGTATGCAATCCAGCCACGCCATTAACCGAGAAACTGGCAACGATGGCTAGATAGGCCATACGTATTTGTTGTTCATCGCCCTCTTCAATAATTGACATATCAGTCAGTTTTTGAATATCACCAGGCCAATGATGTGCTACCAACTCTAAATACCGCGAATTAATCTCAAAGATGATTTCGACAATACGAGGCAGCATATTTCTCATCATAGGTACAGACCAACGCTCTAATGCTTCTGGCAATAAAGTGTGATTGGTATACGCCATCGACTGACTTGTAATTGCCCAAGCGGTCTCCCAACTTAAACCATATTGATCAAGCAGCAGTCGCATCAATTCCGGTACGGCAATACTTGGGTGAGTATCGTTAAGCTGAAGTACGTTAAGCTCACTAAAATGACTAAAGTCTTCACCAAATTTGTCAACATAACGGGCAAGTAGATCCTGTAAACTGGCTGACGAAAGAAAGTATTGTTGCTTCAATCGCAACTCTTTACCATTAACGCTAGCGTCGTTGGGATACAACACCATCGTAATTTGTTCAGCTAAGTTTTTAGTCGCTACAGCCTCTGCATAATCACCTTCGTTAAACTCTGCCAAATCGAAATCATCATTGGCTTCCGCTTTCCACAGTCGCAAAGTGTTAATACGGTTGTTTTTAAAACCGGGAATGGGCATGTCATATGGAATTGCTAAGACTTTTTGAGTGTTAACCCATACATGATGTCGATGTCCTTGCTTAAAAGAATGAGTTTCGGTATGGCCATAAAAAGGCACAGAAACAATATGATTAGAAATACGCACTTCCCAAGGATTACCATTTCGCAACCAACGATCGGGTCGTTCTACCTGATACCCATCTATTATTTTTTGTACAAACATACCGTATTGATATCGAATACCATAGCCTGTAACTGGTAAATCTAAACTTGCACAACTATCAAGAAAACAAGCCGCTAAGCGTCCAAGGCCACCGTTACCTAGGCCGGCATCATGTTCGACTTGTTCAATATGTTCTAAGTTAGTAGCGTACTCAGTGAGCACTTGTTGTGCATCCTCGGTAATGTCTAAGCTTAACAATGCATTACCTAAAGCTCGGCCCATCAGAAACTCAAGAGATAAATAAGCCACTTGTTTTTGTTGATATTGATTATCCTTAAGCCGTGTTTGACGCCAGTCATCAAGCATTTGCTCTTTAACACTTTGTGCTAAGGCATTAAACAGTTCATGTTTATCATGCTCATCTCGGCATAACTCATAGCGCATATGTCGTGCTAATAAAGCCTTTAAACTGTCGCAAGGTTCTTCATGAGAACAGTTTTGCTCATCTTTTACTACTTCAGCAGTGACTTCAGCTTTACGATTGGTTTTACTGATACTGCCACTTGCGTTATCTGTCGCTGTGGTCATCAATTGCTCCTTGTAAACTCGGTATGAAATAACATTAAACTTCGACTCATTAAACTGACTTGCTGATCCTCATCCACTGTAGGCTCACTGTCTTGGGTATGTAATAAACAATGCCAATATCGAAGGTGGGGTAATTGCGGCAGAGTAAAAGTATGTGCTAATTCGTCCGTATTAATCATCAACAACAATGCTTCGGTGCTTTCTGCAACCGCACCTACATCAGCATGCGCTAAATTACCCGTTAAAATGACACTCAAGGTGCGGGTTTGGTACTCACCCCAATGGGATTTGTTCATCACCTGACCTTGGCGGTTAAACCACGCTAAGCCGTTATCAAATAACGCCTCGGGTTTATGAATAAAAGCTTGGTGGCACAGCATCGGAAAGCGTTTTCGCAAACTGATTAACTGCGCGGTGAAATTGACTAATGCCCAATCTATGTGTTGCCAGTCAAACCAACCAATAGGGTTATCTTGACAATAGGCATTATTATTACCTTGTTGAGTTTGGCTAGACTCATCACCAGCTAATAACATCGGTACACCTTGAGATAACAACAAACACGTTAGCAAATTGCGTTTTTGACGAGATCGAATCGCATTAATTACTGCATCGTCACATTCACCTTCAATCCCATAATTGCTACTGCAGTTTTCTTGATGACCATCACGATTATTTTCACCATTGGCCAAATTGTGTCGATCACGATAAGTCACAAGATCATGCAAACTAAAACCATCATGACTGGTAATAAAATTAATACTGGCGGCAGGACCACGACCGTTATGTTCAAAGAAGTCGCTGGAACCGTGGAATCGCTTGGCAAACTCGGGCGATAAGCCACTGTCGCCGCGCCAAAATCGACGCATCGCATCACGATAACGGTCGTTCCATTCACTAAACGCTACCGGATAATTACCCAACTGATATCCGCCAGGGCCAATGTCCCAAGGCTCAGCTATCAACTTCACTTTGCACAAAACAGGATCTTGGGTAATGGCATCAAAAAAGCCACTCCCAGGATCAAAGCCATACACCTCTCTGCCTAGGCAACTGGCCAGATCAAATCTAAATCCGTCAACTCCCATCACCTCAACCCAATATCGTAATGAGTCCATCACCAGCATCAACACTTGCGGGTGATTAAGATTAAAAGTATTACCGCAACCAGTATCGTTAATGTTAAAACGTTTTTCATTAGGTAATAGCCGATAGTAGCTGGCATTGTCGATACCACGAAAGCTATACGTCGGTCCTAAATGGTTTCCTTCTGCTGTATGGTTAAAAACCACATCGAGGATCACTTCTATCCCAGCAAGGTGAAGTGTAGAGACCATTCGTCTAAATTCGCCAATATCGCTTTTATCTGATAAATAAGCTGAATGCGGAGCCATAAAAGCAATGCTGTTATAACCCCAATAGTTATTAAGGCCTTTTTGGACTAAAAAAGGTTCATCAAAAAAACCATGTACAGGTAATAACTCAATGCAGGTTATCCCCAAGTTTTGTAAATAGTCGATGATGGGTTGGCTAGCTAACCCTGCAAATGTTCCTTGTTGCAACGATTCAATATCGGGATGTTGTTGAGAAAAACCCTTTACATGGGTTTCAAAAATAATGCTCTTTGCCAGACTAATGTTGAGTGGTGCAATTGGAATATCATTGACAAATCGACTGTCTAACACCTCGCATTTGGGCATGTAAGGTGCACTGTCTTGAGTATCAAATGATAAATCTTCATCGGTGGCCTCGATATCATAACCATAAAGCGCAGGGTGATAGGTTACTTCGCCAACTAATTTTTTGGCGTAAGGATCAAGCAGTAATTTGTGATGATTAAATCGGTGGCCAAGTTTAGGCTGGTAAGGCCCAAAAACTCGATACCCATACAATAACCCCGCTTGAGCGCCAGATAAGTGGCAATGCCAAATTTGTCGCGTTTGATGACGCATGATATATTGCGCCAACTCTACACTGCCTGTGGGGTCAAAAATACACAACACAACTTTTGTGGCATGAGCCGAAAACAACGAAAAATTAACCCCGTTGTCATCAATTGTCGCCCCAAGTGGATAAGCATAACCGCTAGTCATATCCATAACATGCCCTTGTGAAATAAAACCTTAATGTCATTACAATCTGTTGCGTTTGTTACTCAACCTGTTGGGGAGCCCAAATGCTGCAACCTAACGGTGGTACAGTAATAACGATGCTTTGAGGCATTCCTTGCCATGGTGTTGCTTCAGCTTTATAAGTCCCGTCATTCACCACATGACTACCACCATAATGACGGTGGTCACTGTTGAGTATTTCGTTATAGTGGTCTTCAGTGGGCAGTCCTATTCTAAAACCGTGATAAACCTCTGGAGACATATTGACAACAATCACCACAGGTTGCTTATCGGCATCTAAGCGGCAGAAAACTAAAATATTGTCATCGGCATTATTACAGTCGAGCCATTTAAAGCCGTCACTATGGTGATCAAGTTGATATAATGCTGGATATTGCTGATAGCATTGATTGAGATCGCGCACCCAATCTTGAATGCCTTGATGAGGTGCATAGGTTAGCAAATGCCAATCAAGGCTTTGGTTATGATTCCATTCATTACGTTGTGCAAACTCATTCCCCATAAACAGCAGTTTTTTGCCGGGATGTGCCCACATAAAGCCATAATAGGCGCGTAATGTGGCAAATTTTTGCCAATCATCTCCGGGAATTTTATGCAATAAAGATCCCTTGCCATGAACCACTTCATCATGGCTAAGAGACAAAATAAATTGCTCAGTAAAGGCATACACTAAACTGAATGTCAGCTCACCATGATGATAACGTCTAAAGAGGGGATCACAGCTGATATAACGAAGCGTGTCGTTCATCCATCCCATGTTCCATTTAAAACCAAAACCTAAGCCATTATTATTCGTGGCTTGGGTCACGCCAGGCCAAGCCGTTGATTCTTCAGCAATCATGTTAATGCCAGGGAAACACTGATACATACGCGCATTTAACTCTTGTAAAAAACTAATGGCTTGTAGGTTTTCACGCCCACCGAGTTCATTGGGGATCCATTGGTCTGCATTACGGCTGTAATCGAGGTATAACATGGACGACACGGCATCAAGGCGTAAGCCGTCAAAATGAAATTCGTTTAACCAGTAATAAGCGTTACTGTATAAAAAACTGCGAACTTCTGCGCGACCATAGTTATAAATCAAGGTATTCCAATCAGGTTGCTCTCCCTTACGAGGGTCTTCATGTTCATACAAGCAGCTGCCATCAAACCGTACAAGGCCATGAGGATCGCGAGGAAAATGCGCGGGAACCCAATCAAGCAATACTGCAATACCTTGTAAATGGCATTCATCGATAAACGCCTTAAGACCATTTGCGTCACCAAATCGATAAGTTGGCGCAAACAACCCCACGGGTTGATACCCCCAAGATCCATCAAATGGATACTCACTGATCGGCATTAATTGCAAATGAGTAAAACCCATTTCTTTAACATATGGCACCAACTCTGCAATGAGCTGTGAGTAATCGGTATAACCGTGGCCATCTTCACCGGTACGACGCCATGAGGCGAGTTGCACTTCATATATTGACATGGGTTGTGCATGAGGATGTTGATTGGCTCTATGCGTTAACCATTGTGAATCGTGCCAATCATAACCATCGGGGTTCGGAATGATTGACGCATTATGGGGCGATGGCTGCATCGAAACAGCATAAGGATCAGATTTAATAACCTCATGACCATGCACATCGTAAATAGCAAATTTATAATGTTGCCCTGCTTCGACATCAGCTATAAAAATATCCCACAAGCCACTCGCGGGGTGATGACGCAATGTATGACGCTTAGAGTCCCATAAATTAAAATCACCTATCACGGCCACTCGTTTAGCATTAGGAGCCCAAACACAAAAGTGGATGCCATTGATCCCTTGATGTTGGCGCCAATTAGCGCCTTGGAATCGGTAGGTTTGCAATTGACTTCCTTCGCCAAACAAATACACATCATCAGGGTTCAATAAACTATCAAATTGATATGGGTCATGAATAAGCTGCTCACACAACGGATATTGCACCCGTAATAAGTACCGAAAAGGCTTAACTCGACGGCCCATTTTTCCTGCAAATAAGCCCTGCGGGTTTACTTGTTCAAGTGTCGCGACTTTTCGCTGATCTTTGGCGCTCAGTACATCAATACTCAGAGCACCAGGAAGCAAGCAACGGACAACTAAAGATTTACCGTCATTAATACTGTGCATTCCTAGTAGCGAAAACACATCTGTGTATTCACCATTTAATAAGGCTATTTCACTACCTTGTTGAAAATACGGGGTCGCTAAAGTCATATTCAATAATCCATTAATAGGCAAGTTTATCGGATGGATAAGGAGCTGCAGTGCTAGTCTTGTTACGTAATTTTCTCGCAGAACCAATAGTGTTGAGGCGTTGCTGCACTTTAGGGCTTTGAGACATTTGCTTAATTGACATAGGTAACCGGCGCTGCCAATTTGGAAACTCTTTCCATGTTCCAGGAATGTTGACGCCATGCTTATCCGCCACCAAATCACTGAGCTGGACACTAAACAATTGGGCATTTCCTTTGGCGGCAACGCTTATCCATGCCAGCAACACTTGTTCAAAATCTAATTGATCAACGGATGCCGTGGGGTCAGAGAGTTCAAACCCGTGTTCACGTATTAGCAAATCAATTAATTGATGCTTTTCCTGCTGACGCTGGGCCATAACGACTTGTAACTTGTCATCGGTTTCAATTAAATCCAGTTGACGCCTTAAGCGTAAATCTGCGCCAGTCCACCATGCAGCAAGTGTTGGCACATCATGATTAGCAAGCATCATCAAGCTTTGACGCTTATAGTCTTTAGGCGCTTTAAAGCCATGATGTTCTTTACAAAAATAAAATAATTCATTCGAAAAAATACCTGCATCACGTAAACGCGAAACAATTTCGGGTGGTACTATGCCTAAATCTTCGCCAATAATAATGCAACGTGCACGCTGGCTTTCTAAGCAAACAATCGCTAATAAGGTGTCAAGCGGATAATAAACATAACTGCCATTGCCAAGTTCTTCTTGTAATGGCCACCACCATAGACGTAGCAGGCCCATAACATGATCAATCCTCAGCGCACCGCAATGTTGCATATTACTTCTAAGTAACTGAATAAAATGGCTAAAGTCATTCTGTTTCAATTTAACAGGATCAACGGGTGTTAACCCCCAATTTTGTCCATGTTCAGCAAAAGGATCTGGAGGCGCTCCGATACTGGCGTTAGCGCAAAACAAATCGGCATTCGCAATAATTTCGGCACCATGGCTCACCGCTCCCACAGCTAAATCACGAATAAGCCCGATACTCATACCACACTGCTTAGCATTGAGTTGACACGCTTGTAATTGTTCATTGGCAATAAATTGCAGATACAAATAGAAATCGGCATCTTTGGTAACATATTTAGATGCTAATTTTATTTCAATATCAACAAACTGCATTAACGCTGCTTTATCTTGTTCAACAAACGCTAAGAAGGCTTTATATCTCGGCGTTTCGTATTTAATGTGGTGTGAACAAAAGACTTGATACAACTTATCAAAGGCTGCATATTTTAGGCTTTGAACTTCTTCATAATTAATCAAAGGGGTTTGATTCAACACAAGCCTTTTTTGCTGCCATTTTTGTGATAATAACTCCCCATTAAGGGCGTTATATTCATAAACGGCTTCAATTTGAATGTATAACGGGTTTAACCGACGACGATCTGTTGGACTGTATGGACTTGGGTTGTCTGGCTGGCCGACATCTAACGCGTGCAGTGGATTAAGTAAAATAAAATCAGCCCCTGCATTAGCGGCGTAATCAATCAATTCAGCTAAATTGCCAAAATCACCTATTCCCCACTGAGCATCATTACGTAATGCATACAGTTGAGCGTTCAAGCCCCACGCTTCTCTACTACCAGTTGGCTTATGTTCAAAACGCCCCTGGTAGGCCATAGAAGGCGCAACCATCCATTGTCCGTGTAGAATCTCAGTTCTTGCGGGGTCATTCAAAAACGCTAGGCTAACTTGATGATAACCAACATGTCGCGGTGGTTTATCTAGCAATAATCGATATTGGCAATATCGTTGTTCATTAACATGATATTCCCCCGTTATAATGCAGTCGCTTACATGAACATTTATCGAAGTGGTATCAATGTTGTCGCCACTGATGGTCACCACAAAAGGAAATAAATAATTATCAGGTAGATAAATTTCAACATAAGGCTTATCGATAGAGCACCATTGAAATTGATGCAGCGGCATCAACCAAGGCAACACATCAAGTTGCTCAATTCTAGCGACAATGTTTTGTTGTGATAAATAATGTTCCGTTAACGATTGTGCACTTAATGTCGACAAACTCGTTTTCTGGAGTTGTTGATAAAACGATGGTTCCAACAACATAGTGGTTAAAATACCCTGTCTGTCCTTAGCGGGTATATGAACAACATTACCGAAACAATCGATAAATTCTGCCCCTACGCCTTGCAAATATAGCAACTTCTCCAGTCCCATATTTGTCTTCCTCGCGATGATTAACTGCATTAATTCCAGCAGTTAACATGCCAGTTAATCATAACAAATTGAAGACAGATTAATGGCAATAAAATGACAACGACGATTGAATAAAAATCAATCACTTATCCATTATTGTTAACGCGGGAATGTTTGAACACTCAATCATTTTAGGAGCATTTTACGCACGATAACCGTGCATAGGTCACAAAATGGTGCAATTAAGCAATCAAAGTCACTTGGAGCTGTTGAACTTTGCAAGTCAAATGTTTTTCGAGATAAAAACGTGTTAATCAAGGCGAGTTGATTGCAGCCTAGCAATCTAAGCAACTATCACTTCGAGAAGATGCACCTAACTAAGAGTAAAATGTTTTTAGCCGCCCCGTCAGGCAGCGTTTGTGGTCATTTCTACTGCGTTATCGGCTTTTAATGTAGAATAACGACACAACAAAACCTCTGTCTTGTCGCTCATGTTTAAGTAATGACCAATAATTCGCTGTAAAAACAACCTTTGTAGATCAACAGTCCCTATACTTATTATGACGAAGGTTACTGTGTAGATAATTAGTATTTGTGGAAACCATTAAACGGGTACAAAACAAAATTCACAAATAATTGAGCATTCTGATAGGCTGGTTCAGGCTTGATTTAATGGGTCATTGGGCGACACTCATTTCCGAGTATTTAACACCTAATAACCTATTAATACCAATCCTATTAACTATGTGGTCTTTCAGCGGGAGTTCAAAGTGCTGTAGGCAAGGCAAATGATTGAAGCGAATAGTGATCCTCGGTAACAAGCTCCTGCGTTACTCTACCTCCAGTATCTGACCGCCATGGATGGTGGGAATGTGTTATTTTTTATGGAAAAAATAGACCATGCAGTGGTATTTTGAAAGCTTCTAACGAAGCATAAAGGACTTTGAAACCCGCCAGAATGGAGTCTCTCAGGTATGCCACTTCTGTGTTACATCGATTTAAAAGGGAACACCATTTCTACATCAATGTGCCTTGAATTGAAAAACCGAGAGACTCTGAACTGACCAGATATTTAATGAGATTGGTATAAATGGATATAAAAAATAATGAATAAACACGAGTTCACCTTACGCTATAATTTACATCGTTTGGGTTCGAGCATCCCCTCGGCGCCGCAATCATATCTTGGCCGCCAAGCTGCGGTATTAATTCCTGTTATTGAAATAGAACAACAACTGCACCTCATATTAACCCGGCGTCCAATGCATTTACGCCATCATCCAGGACAAATCAGTTTTCCAGGGGGTAAAGTTGAGCCAGAAGATGTTGATAGCATCCATACAGCACTTCGGGAAGCCCACGAAGAAATTGGCTTATCACCAAAAAATGTTGATGTGTTAGGCGTATTCCCGCCCCATAAAACATTTACAGGATTTGAGATAACTCCTGTTGTGGCAATGGTAAAACACCCATTTCAACTTGTACTCGATCCAGGAGAAGTCGATGACTGTTTTTCAGTGCCGCTTAAGTTTTTTATCGAGCGCAGTAACCATCATAAAATGTTCTATTACCGCCACGGCGAACATTATCAAGTGCATTTTATGCCATTTGAAGACAAATTTATTTGGGGCGTAACCGCTGCCATCATTGATCTGTTGTGTAGGCACGTAGACGTTAATGAGTCACAGAGTAGTTAATTATTGCACTTAAACAAACGAACCCCAAAAGTGTTTCTTCTGTACTTTGCTTTATACTACGTAGCGAATATATAAACCCGCAGACAGTGACACCAAAAACAACAATGGAATATTGACCCAAAAACCAATTCTTTCGGTTGTTTTTGCATAGAAGTTTACTAATAAGTTAAGAAAACTAATGCCCGCGCACCACCAAATGAGATGTTCTAACTGAATGGTTAATGTTGGATCCCAGTTTAACCGTACTGACACCCCTTTACTCAAAAAATAGCCTACTGCGCGATCGGGTCTTGCTTCACCAAATATAATCAACGCGTATATTGCTAAACTCCAGCCTAACAACGACAAAATCGTCAACACGACTTGTATAATACCTAAACGTGACATGGTCTTTCCTTGGTTAACGAGAGAATATAAGCCTAATTCGCCATATATTTAACCGACTTACTTAAAAGTATCACAATAATCACTATAGAATAGCGTTTTCAGCTTGAGAAAAGCCACCAGCAAGGTAAGATAAACCCCAATTTTTTATTTATATTCGATACGTTGGAGAATAAAGCAACAATGAGCATTGCATCTGTCGCTTCTGTATTTAAAGGTGAACACGCCGTTGGTTCGCAAGTCACTGTCCGTGGCTGGGTAAGAACTCGTCGTGATTCAAAAGCGGGTATCTCTTTCTTGGCCGTTTATGACGGTTCATGTTTCGACCCTATTCAAGGTGTCGTGCCAAATAGCCTAGCCAATTACAATGACGATGTATTGAAATTGACTGCTGGCTGCTCTGTCGTAATGACTGGTGAAATAGTCGCCTCGCCAGGTGCGGGGCAAGCATTTGAACTACAAGTATCTGAAATTGTAGTAACAGGCTTTGTTGACGATCCAGACACTTATCCAATGTCGGCCAAACGCCACTCAATTGAGCATTTACGTGAACTTGCCCATTTACGTCCACGTACCAACATTATTGGTGCTGTAGCCCGTGTACGTAACTGTTTATCGCAAGCCATTCACCGCTTCTATCATGAAGAAGGATTTATTTGGGTATCGACCCCATTAATTACTGCATCTGATTGTGAAGGTGCGGGTGAAATGTTCCGTGTGTCAACATTAGACATGGAAAATTTACCTCGCACTGCCGATGGTAAAGTGGATTATGATAAAGACTTCTTCGGCAAAGAATCATTCTTAACCGTATCGGGTCAATTAAACGCAGAAACCTATGCTTGTGCGTTGTCTAAAGTATATACCTTTGGACCAACATTCCGTGCAGAAAACTCAAACACCACTCGCCACCTTGCAGAATTCTGGATGGTTGAACCAGAGGTCGCATTTGCCACATTAGATGATGCGGCTGAGTTAGCTGAAAAAATGCTTAAGTTCGCATTTAAAGCGGTACTTGAAGAACGCATGGATGATTTAAGCTTCTTTAATGAACGAGTGGATAAAACGGTCATTCAACGCTTAGAGTCATTTGTTAGCAGTGACTTCGCTCAAGTAGATTACACTGATGCCGTTGAAATCCTTAAAAACTGTGGCAAAAAATTTGAATTCCAAGTTGAATGGGGAATTGACTTACAATCTGAACACGAGCGCTACTTAGCTGAAGAACACTTTAAAGCCCCTGTGGTAGTGAAAAACTATCCGAAAGACATTAAAGCTTTTTACATGCGCTTAAATGACGATGGTAAAACCGTTGCCGCGATGGACGTATTAGCCCCTGGTATAGGTGAAATTATCGGTGGAGCACAGCGTGAAGAGCGTTTAGATGTGCTTGATAAACGTTTAGCTGAAATGGATTTAAGCCAAGAAGATTACTGGTGGTATCGAGACTTACGTCGTTATGGCACCGTGCCTCATTCAGGATTTGGTTTAGGTTTTGAGCGTTTAGTATCCTATGTGACTGGCGTTAACAACATTCGTGATGTTATCCCCTTCCCACGTGCGCCACGCTCAGCCAGTTTCTAATTATCGCCATCATGATTTTAAACTGTCAAAACGCGCCTAACGGCGCGTTTTTTGTTATAAATTTTTATCTTTTTTGTTATACCAATCTTATACCAATCTCATTAAATATCTGGTCAGTTCAGAGTCTCTCAGGTTTTTCAATTCAAGGCACATTGATGTAGAAATGGTTGTTCCCTTTTAAATCGATGTAACACAGAAGTGGCATACCTGAGAGACTCCATTCTGGCGGGTTTCAAAGTCCTTTATGCTTCGTTAGATGCTTTCAAAATAAAATCACTATTCGCTTCAATCATTTGCCTTGCCTACAGCACTTTGAACTCCCGCTGAAAGATCACATAGTTAATAGGATTGGTATTATTAGATAGTGATATCCCAACCCATCTGCCTAACTCATCGCGTTCGTAAATGTTTCCAATAATTTCATAATATTAAGCCGATAAACACCAATAAACCTAAAGAACATAACTGAACTTGGTATAGGTTAATTGATGTAGAAAAAAGCCTTACGACCATTTTTTCACTTCAGTGAACCATTTCCCCTTGCTTAACAAATTGAAGCGTTAACATCACAGTACTCAACGTTAACAAATGTAAAGATTTATTAGAGATAGATCTAAAAAGACTAAAAGCTTAAATGACTTACATTATATAACACGCTATGCTATTACCAATCGAAGCACTAGTCCTTATTATTTATAGGTATTTTATATATGAATATTACGTTCTCGATTAAGAGAATGCTCCAAATCACCATCTTACTGACGCTGTCAGCGTTAGCGTTATTGTCTTGGGTGATGAGTATCCAACAAGATCGCATTCATTTGGACGTTGAACGTGAAGAACAACAAGTACATGCAATTTTTGCATTAAAAGATACTCGCTATTATGTAGTACAAATACAACAATTTTTAACCGATGTTGGCGCCACTAAAAGTGATGAAGCCAAAGCAGAAGCACTTGATAGTATGAAAGATGCTTTGCACCATATCGATAAGCTGATTGAATTTGCGCCACAATTTACCACGCAAGCAGCACATGATTCAGATGCACAAGCACTACAAGGAGACAAGGTTGTTCGCCAAACTATCGATTCAATTGATCACCTAGCAAAAGGGGTTGAGCAAGCAGCCAGTGCACTCTATAAATTAGAAAGCGATACCAATAATATTGGCACTATTTTAGACGTGATTCGGGGTATTTCAGACCAAACTAACTTACTGGCATTAAATGCTGCAATTGAAGCTGCACGAGCTGGAGAACAAGGCCGCGGTTTTGCTGTTGTGGCAGATGAAGTACGTACTTTAGCTAAACGTGCACAAGATTCTACCAATCAAATACAACAGATGATTGATGAACTGCAAGCTGGCGTGAAAGGCGCGGTATCTGTTATGGAAACAAGCAGCCAACAGGCAAAAAATAGCACAAAACAAGCGGCTCAGGCGGGGGAAGCATTAACAAGAATAACCCAGTCAGTTGCGACTATCGCTAATATGGCGACCCAAATCGCAACCGCTGCAGAAGAGCAAACTGCGGTAAGTGACGAAATTAACCGTAATATTGTGAATATTCGCGATGAAACTCATTTAACAGTCGCCAATGCCGAACAATCACATGCAGCCAGTGTCCAAGTTGATCAATTATCGCAGCAACTCAGAACACAAATAAATCAGTTTCAAATATGATTTTACCCCGATAAATAATAAGTTAACCTGTGATATAAATAAAAAGCCCGCTAAATAAGCGGGCTTTTATACGTGAACAGCAAAAAAAAATATATCGATTTTTTATAATATGGTTATTTTCTTGCTCTCAGCTGTTTTTCCATCCATTTTAGGCACAAGAAGCTGCAACACCCCATTATTAAATGACGCCTTTATATCTTCTTCATTCGGTTTGCCACCTAACGTAAAACGGCGGACATATTTCCCAGAGCGACGTTCTTTTCTTATCACTCGTCCATTGTCTGTTTCTTCATTTTCTTTGGTTGTCGTGGCTTCTATGGTGAGCACATCACCATCAAGTGATACCTGAAGATCCTTTTTATCTACACCGGGTAAATCGGCAGTAATATCATAGTGATCTTCTTTTTCATTGATGTTGACTCGTGGGCTAAATAAGTCCAAATCTCTGTCACTTTCAAGAGTGGGGTAATAGAAATTTCCAAAAAAGTCCGTCATATCAAATAGTGAATTTTTAGGAATTATGTTCATAACAAAATCTCCTTTTATCAATAATCAGGTTGAAAAAGTTGAGTGCTTTAGCTAATTCGCTTAGCCAAACCTCAGCTGACCTATCAATTTTAACGGTCAAATTATCCACTCAACATGATATAGATCAAACATTACTGCCATTGTAAGGTAATACTTATATGATTTTTTGCTCAGTAAATAACCTCGTTTAAAGTCAACGTAACCCCTAGCGATTAAAACATAAGCTACTGATAATCTGTCAAAAAAATAAAAATAAGGAGATGATACTTTCTCAACCTTAGAGATAATGATATTGGAAAATGCATTAAAGAGGCAAAGCGTACAATAGCGCTGTCAAGCCAAATGGTATTGATACCGCCCGCCTACCATCTCACTGCAGACATTTTTAAAGACAATCTCAATCAAATAAAGCGTGTTCGGTTGACGTAAATGCTGATGGGGAATAACAAGGCTGCCACCGTAGCGTCTATTCACTAAAAGAATACATTGGAATATGCAGTAAATAACATACTCATGGAGTTTATAATCGATTAATAATCAACCAACACCAACTTATCACTGTCGATTTCAAAAATCGAGTGATAGTGGTTTTATCCGTGTAATTACAGGGAAACTTTTAACAATAAATACTATATTAAGCTCAGTACAATATTTGACAATATAATACTTATATACCTCTACACCTCTATTCCTTATAAGGTTAAGTAAACGGTTATTTATAACCATATTAAAGAATTAATATTAGAAAAAAGTAATTTACTTAGTTAATTATTATATAATTGATGCTATTCGAACAGTTGCCCCCCTTTATCGCCACTGTTGATTATTATCCATATAATCAGATAGTTAACAGAGAGCGATTATCTTTACACTGTTAACAATAGTAAATATTGAACACTTTTTATTATTTAAGGTAGTATGATTTTTATCTAAAGTACTTTAGATAAATGAATACTTTATCTATTAATGACTTAATATGTGAACATTCACCTTGCTCACAACCACTTTTATGTTATATATAACAACATTACTATGGCTCTTAATAACTAAGTCGCAATTGTTTAATTATTGAGCGAATAATTATAGAACTAAAAAACATTACCCAATTTTGCTTTTACATAATGGAATGATATATGTCTACAGGAATGATGTCTCATTGCGACACAACAATTTTTTCAACCTATAAACACTGTCCAGATTGCGGCAATAAACTCGACAATATCCCTAAACTGAGTAATGCAGAAAAAATAAAGCCCAACGCACTTGATCCAATCAAACCTTTTTACCCAAATACCACTACATTTACGGGTCTTGTATTAGACACCCATCTGTATACACGATCCAAAACGGTTAAATCTGGTACCTATAAAGATTCCACCACAGAAACCTTTGAAGAAGCCTTTAACTTCATTACGGTTGAGACTGAAAATGGGGAAACCGTTAAATTAAACATTGACGGCAATGGCCAAGCAGCAAATAAAGTACACGTTGGCGATGCCATTTCAATATTGGAACCCACTAATCTGACTATTACGATGCCTGCACCAGGTGGTATTAGTCATATGCTCAATAATAGATTAGCCGATGCATTTATTGTTCATAACCAAGACGGTACTCGTTATTCAAAAAAGAACTGTTCTGAAAATTTTAATCCAATTAAACCCTCCATTGTAAAAGCATTTGCAAATGGTTTTATGGTCTCTCTTTTAACTGGCTTTATTGCATTCATGTGTATTTGGATGGGCCCTGCTTTTCCTGATCTCATTGATTTAGTGCCCATATTAGACTCTAAAGACGCACCCAAAATAGCGTTAATCATTTGTGCTATCACGGGAGGCATTGGGTATTATGTCCACCTTACCCGTGCGCAACAACACTTCGCCACTGTTGAAGCTTATGATCAAGTCATTGAAACACTGATGGATGTAACCTATAAAGAATTAGGCTACCACCAGCATTCCCCTAAAAAATCTGACACGGATGCATTCTGCAACTCGTGTGACACACGACTTCCTCAACATCTAAAACATTGTTTTTCTTGTGGCACTGCACAGCAAACAGAACCACTTGAGCAGAGCATTAACCAAGATTCACTGGAGACTTCAGATCTCACACCAGAACCTCTTAACAATGCCACCGGCACATCTATTAAAGACAAAAGATTGGCATTGATGAAGCAATACCAATGCGATATACCAGAACAAAAATTTGAATACCATAAATTTTTAGGTACCACAGAACATTTTTTATGTAGCGCAGAAGCCCGTACTTATCGCGTATTAGACCGTACACTATATGCAGGTAAAAACACATCATCAAGTACTCAAGTCAGTTATACGGAAACACGTAACTCTGTTGGTGGCTATGTTGGAACAAGCGTTAATTCAAGTCACACAACAATAACCACCAAAGTTGATATCGATGGTAAGGTGCTAGTTGAAGACCATGATGGCAACATTGAAGAGCTAACCGTTTATTCTGAAATACTCGGCACACTCGATGCGGGTGATTACTTATTTTTAGCTCATCAAAACATTCAACATGGTCATCAAGAGCCTACAAACTATCGAATGATAGCTCATAATATTACCAAGAATATTCGCTCATTACCCTACGACATTCGCGATTACCAACAAAACTCAATTCTTGAGCAACTACTACCTTATGCTTATTTTGTGTTAGCGATATTCATTGGCTATAACTTTGATGTGATTAATAGCGCACAATATCAAATAACTCATTTCGCACTACCCACGTTCTCTTATTCATTAGAGCATTGGGGCTTAGGTCTGTTGTCATTTTTTACACTTTTATTTATGGATTACCCGATCACAAGCCGAATGAATAAATCAAATAGCACTCGCGCATGGGAATTGGTAAAGCCAATATTTGAAATGAATCGCAAAATGATTAATGAAGACGTTGCAGAAAAACTCGCTAAGTACAAATAACGTCTAACCACATCTTAATCAAGCTTATTTGACGACTGATTTACCTTATTAGCCGTCAAATAAGCCAGCAATAATGCAAGAAAGTCGGCTTGAAACAACAGTGTAATTTACGCTTAATGGTAACGACAATTGATGCCATAATACGACGTTTTTTACTATTCGCCTCACATCCTATGTAAACAACTCTAAAAGCTGAATACTAACGATATATTGGCCAATAATTATCGCTCACATATGCTGGCATTTACTCGTATAATAAACAAATAACCGCAACTCGAATAAGGGATGGGATAAATAAGCCATATTATCCCGAGCTTAGATTACATAATCACAAGCCCCAGTCATCGATAAATAGCAGGCCCATAAATGACAGCTGAACTCCTCGAAATTCAAAGCTTTATTTCTCAACATGCCCCTTTTGATCAGCTTCCTGAACAAGCAATACTAGAGGTTGCACAAAGTGTTGAAATCTCTTATTACCGTACTGATAGTATGATTATTAATTTCAATGACAGAATTCATGAACTTTATATGATCCGCAGCGGGGTTGTTGAGTTATATCGCCGTAAAGGTGAATTGTATAATCGCCTTGATCAGGGCCAATTATTTGGACAAATGGGTTTACTTACTAATAATAAAGTCCGCTTCCCTGCTAAAGCAGTAAAAGATACCCTTGTATACAGTATCCCAGAAGCTGTATTCAATGAGTTGTGCGAGCATTATGACGACTTTGCTGATTTTGTTGAAGTTGAGGATAGCACCCGTTTAAAACAGGCGGTAAAAGGCAACACAGATAATGCTAATGCTTTGACCACGTCCAAAGTAAAAACGTTACTGACACGAGAACCACTGGTTATTCCTTGTAATAGCAGCATACAAGATGTTGCCAAAATCATGGCCGAAGAAAATATTTCGGCAGTATTAATTAATGATCCTAATAGTGAGGATAAACAAGAAAATAGTTTTGTTGGTATTATTACCGAACATGATCTTTGCGCTAAGGTCGTCGCTTCTGGAATAAGTGTTGATACCCCCATTTCACAAGTCATGTCTACCGACCTAGTTTCACTTGATCACAACGCTTACATTTTTGAAGCAATGCTGCTCATGCTTCGGAATAATATTGATCATCTGCCTATACTGAAAAACAAAAAACCGATCGGATTAATTGAAGTTGCAGATATTATCCGTTACGAATCGCAAAATAGTCTGTTATTTGTCAGTAGTATCTTCCAACAAAAAAGCAGCGAAGATTTAGTGTTGCTTTCTGCACAGTTAAAAGACTGTTTTGTGCGTATGGTTAATGAAGATGCCAATTCACATATGGTCGGACGAGCAATGTCTGAAATTGGCCGCAACTTTAAACAACGTTTATTAGAGCTTGCAGAAGAAAAGTTTGGTCCTCCACCTGTTCCTTATTGCTTTTTAGCACTAGGTTCAATGGCCCGAGACGAACAGCTCATGGTGACCGACCAAGATAATGCCATCATTCTTGATAATAGCTACAAAGTAGCATTGCACGGTGAATATTTTGAAAAACTAGCGAATTTTGTTTGTGATGGTTTAGCCGCCTGCGGTTACAGTTATTGTACCGGCGATATTATGGCCAGTAACCCTGAGTACCGTAAAACTCGTTCGCAGTGGGAAGAATGTTTTGGTGACTGGATAGATAACCCCAATCCTCAAGCATTATTGAATTGCTCTATTTTTTTTGACCTGACTGGAGTCTATGGCCGAGTTAAGTGGGCAGAACAATTAAATGCTTTTATTCGTCGTAAAGCCAAGAAAAATAACCGCTTTTTAGCTTGTTTAGCTCACAATGCCCTAAACCGTACCCCTCCTCTTGGATTTTTCAAAGATTTCGTGATGGAAAAAGATGGTCGTCATAATAATTCTATCAATTTAAAGCGTCGTGGAACGGCACCATTGGCGGATCTTATTCGCGTGCACGCTTTGGCAATTGGTTCGTTATCGCAAAACTCCTTTGAGCGCTTAGAAGATATTATCGAAGCCGGTATTCTGCCCACATCTAAGGGCGAAGACTTACAACATGCAATGGAGCTTATTTCTTTAGTACGTTTGCGACATCAGTCAACAGATATAGAGTCTGGCATCGAACCTGATAATAATATTGAACCAGAAAGCATGTCTGATTTTGAAAGACGTAACTTAAAAGATGCTTTTTTAGTGCTTAGCAATGCACAAAACTTTTTAAAGTATCGCTACAATGCCAATAAACGTTAAAGGTTAAAGGTTAACTCATGGACAATTTCAATAACCAAGAGATTTTAAATTGGGAAGCCTTTCTAAAATTACAAGCAATGGAAAGTAAAGATCGCCGCTTACTCGATTTTTATAATACGGGAACTTACCATAATGAAACGCCATTAAGTGATATCGAGTTTGTCGCTCTCGATTTTGAAACCACAGGCCTTGATTCACAACAGAACAGCATTATTAGTATTGGTTTGGTGCCATTTAATATACAGCGAATTTATTGCCGCCAAGCAAAAGAGTGGTATCTCAATCCACAAGATAAGCTACAAGAAAACTCGATTATTATTCATGGAATTACCCATTCAGATTTACAAGGTGCACCCGACCTTTTATTGATTTTGGAACAATTGTTAGATGAATTGGCAGGTAAAGTTGTCGTGGTGCATTATAGACACATCGAACGAGATTTCCTTGACCATACACTACGCCAGTTAATTGATGAAGGGATTATCTTTCCAGTTATCGATACCATGCAAATAGAGGCTAATTTGCAACGAGCTAAATCTCAGGGGTTATGGAATGCCTTTAAAAGAAAACGTCCCGTTTCAATTCGTCTTGCTAACAGCCGTGAACGTTACAATTTGCCCGCCTATTCGTCACACAATGCTTTAACCGATGCGATAGCCACTGCAGAACTGCTGCAAGCTCAAATTAGGTATCATTTTAGTCCAGACACTGAGATTAAAAAATTATGGTTATAATACCAATCTCATTAAATATCTGGTCAGTTCAGAGTCTCTCAGGTTTTTCAATTCAAGGCACATTGATGTAGAAATGGTTGTTGCCTTTTAAATCAATGTAACACAGAAGTGGAATACCTGAGAGACTCCATTCTGGCGGGTTTCAAAGTCCTTTATGCTTCGTTAGATGCTTTCAAAATACGACTGCATGGTCTATTTTTTTCCATAAAAAATAACACATTC